>CAIYSA010000194.1 GCA_903928655.1 uncultured Bacteroidota bacterium | reverse complement strand
TTTTTATTAAAAAATTAATTGATACTAATTAAGCTATTGTTTATTTTTTTCTAAACTTAACCTATATAAAAACGAAAACTGGAAAATCAACCCATTGGAAAAATTAGTATTAAGTTGTTTTCTGTGATCGCCAATAAATAAAAGTGGCAACCCAAAATCTACCTTATCATTTTCATCATAGACTTTGTATTTGCGACTTAACGACTGACCCACTTTTGTTTGAAAAATTATTTTTTTTGTCACATCAAATTTAAAATAGGCATACAATTCATTTGAGAATTTTGACACATAAGAACCATTGTAATCATTTAAATGGTATGATCGAATCAACCCATTATAATTGCATCCCACACTAACAAATGAGATTACTTTATAATTTACATCTCCTTGCAAAGGAAGCATTACATTGGCTTCAAATTTTTTATTTGGACTTAAATAATAAAATCCAAACATTGGTACAAAAAACGGCCCAAAAAGTTCTGAATTATAATACAACCCAATCTTATAATTTAAATTATCATGTTTTCTTATTTTCAATATTCCAATGGCGCCTAATTGAAAATCTTTATTCCCAATGGATTTAAAATCAGATGCGATTTTAGGAAGTAAAACCAATGTGCCTGACAATTTTTCATTAAACACTTTATTTATTCCTAATTTTAATGTGGATGACCCAAAACTTTTGGTATTATCATTTGTAAACAATTTAGTCTCAATATTTTCATAAATTAGTCCTGTAATTAAGCTAGTTTTCTCATTCAGTTTAATTGGGATAGTAAAATCTACCATTACTTCATTCACTTTTGTTTTTACTGAACTTGAATCAAAAGTATTGTTTTGGGTTGTGTTTAAATTAACTTTTAATAAATCAACATAATTCTGAGAAAAACCAAACATAGTACTTAAACAAAATAACACTATTAATATATATCTATTCACTTTCATTTAAAATTAACGAGTTAATTTATTTAAGTTGATCACTTTAGTTTAGTGAAAATTTCTGTCCGGCCGAGCAAAGAAACCCCAATATATCCGCGAATATTTAAATCACCATTTACACTACGCGTTATTTTACAACTATATGTTTTTCCGTTTTTAGGATCATAGATTGAACCATTTTCCCATGTATCTTTACCGTCAAAAGTAAAATCCTTTAAGATATTCAATCCTAAAACTTTTCTAGTTTGCATTTCTTTGTTAGGATTATTCAAATCTAATTTTGACGCATCTTTATTCAAAATGATTTTTCCAAAATATTTTCCGTTGTTTTCATAAATTTGAATAGCTCCATCTTTTGAAGGTATCATGTAATTGCCTAATATATCAGTCATTTTGACTTGGGCATTAAATAAAAAACTACTAAGTGCGAAAAAAGCAAAAATTAATCTTTTTTTAATTAATGGATTTTTAGTGGAATTTTTGTTATTTACAGTTTTATTTTTCATATTTATTTTTTTTGGATTAATACTAATTTTAAGTAAAATTAGATTAACAACTAATGATTAGATAATTGCTTTTTAAACCACTTTTAAAATTCTAAGTGAAAAATGCAATACTGGAAATTAAATAATTGGAACTAAGGGAGGAATATTCTATTTCAATACTAATATATAGTTTTTTTGTGATAACTGCAAATTATTTAAATACCTATTAGTAAATACTGCAAATTATTTATAAAACTATCAGATTAGTTATCACTCTATTTAAATTTTTATAAACTCTTAAATTCTATTAAATCATAAAACCTTTTAAAACAAAAAAGCAGAAGATAAATCTTCTGCTTTTTTGGTATTATTTTTTTGAAGTTTTTATTGCTTTATCAATTTGATAATTTGTTGTTTACCATTTTGATTTAGTTTAACAAAATATAAACCATTGGTTTGGTTTTTAATATCTATCATTTGTTTTCCTGCAGATAATGTTTCTGTTAATACAACTTGACCTAATGCATTTGTAATTAATACATTCGTTAGTGTATTTAATTCTAAAGTTACATTTCCAGTTGTTGGGTTAGGATATAAACTTACGTTTAATGTTGTTAAACTTAAGTTTTGTAATCCTACACAATCGTTTACATTAACTGTTACATTTGATGTTCCATTACAACCATTTACATCACTTGCGTTTACTGTATACGTTGTTGTTATTGTTGGACTATCTGTTACTGAAGTTGTTGTTGCTCCTGTATTCCAAGTATAACTTGTTGCACCACTTGCATTTAATGTAACAACTTCGCCTGTGCATATTAGTGTAAAATCACTTGTTGCAATTACTGTTGGATTTGCATTTACTGTTACCGAACTAATTGCATTAACTGCTGTTACACAACCATTAACATCCGTTCCTGTTACACTGTAATCTGTAGTTGCAATTGGACTAACCACATCGCTTCCTGATGAATACGTATAAGTAATTGCGCCAGTTGGAACAATTGTAAATGATTGACCTGAACAAATAGCACCACCGTTTACAGTTAATGTTGGTAATGCATTTACCGTTACTGTACAAATTTGAGTACCATAACATCCTACTGAATTTACACCAACAATTGTATAAGTTGTTGTTGTTGTTGGTGTTACTGCTGCTGTTCCGCTCGAATAAGTATACGATAATGCACCTGATGGCGTCATTGTAAATGTACTTCCGATACAAACTGAACCACTATTTGGATTAAATAATAATGTTGGATTTACCGAAACTGTTAATACTGCAGAGCTTTGACAACCTGTTGCACTTGAACCTGAAACTGTATAAGAAGTTGTTGCTGTTGGTGATACAACTGCTGAACCACTTGAATACGTATAAGTTGTTGCACCTGTTGGAGTAATTGTCCATGAACCGCCAATACAAACAGCTCCTGAACTTGCTACAATTACTGGTGTTGCACTTACTGTTATTGTTTTAACAATACTACTTACGCAACCTGCTGCATTTGAACCTGAAACTGTATATGATGTTGTTACTGATGGACTAACTACTGAAGAACCTCCAGAATAAGTATAAGTGATAGCTCCTGTTGGAACCATAGTAAATGAATTACCTGAACAAATAGATCCACTTGTTGCTGTAAGAATTGGTAAAGCATTTACTGTTACCGTACTTGCCGCCGTATTTGTACAACCCGCTGCATTCGTTCCTGTTACTGTATAAATTGTTGTTGTTGTTGGTGCAACAATTGCCGAACCACCTGAATAAACATATGTACTTGCTCCTGCTGGAACCATTGTAAATGAAGCTCCCGAACAAATTGCTCCGCTATTTACTGTTACTACTGGATTTGCATTTACTGTTACTGAACTAACTGCTGTGTTTGTACAACCTACAACACTTGTTCCTGTTACTGTATATGATGTATTAGCTGTTGGTGCAACTACTGCTGAACCACTTGAATATATGTAAGTACTTGCACCGCCTGGTATCATTGTATATGATGATCCATTACAGATTGAACCACTTGATACGGTTACTACTGGATTTGCATTTACTGTTACTGAACTTACTGCACCACTTAAACCTAAACAGCCTGCTGCACTTGTTCCTGTTACTGTATAACTTGTATTTGTTAATGGTGATACAACTGAACTACCACCTGAATAAGTATAAGTACTTGCTCCCGATGGAACCATAGTAAATGATTTACCTGAACAGATTGAACCGCTATTAACCGTTACTATTGGAGAAGCATTTACTGAAACTGTACTTACTGCTCCACTTGTTCCTACGCAACCTGCTGCACTTGTTCCTGTTACTGTGTAACTTGTATTTGTAGTTGGAGCAACTACTGATGATCCTCCTGAATAGGTATAAGTACTTGCACCTGCTGGAACCATTGTAAATGAAGCTCCTGAACAAATTGCTCCGCTATTTACGGTTACTACTGGTATTGCATTTACAACTACTGAACTTACTGCTCCACTTGAACTAGCACAACCTGCTGCACTTGTTCCTGTTACTGTATAAGATGTATTTGTTGTTGGTGCAACTACTGCTGTTCCACTTGAATATGTATATGTACTTGCACCGCTTGGTATCATGGTAAATGATGAGCCATCACAAATTGATCCGCTGTTTACTGTAACTACTGGTATTGCATTTACAACTACTGAACTTACTGCACCACTTAAACCTACACAACCTGCTGCACTTGTTCCTGTTACTGTATAAGATGTATTTGTAGTTGGTGCAACTACTGCTGAACCACTAGAATATGTATATGTACTTGCGCCACTTGGTATCATTGTATATGATGATCCATTACAAATTGAACCACTTGATACGGTTATTATTGGATTTGCATTTACTGTTACTGTAGCTACTGCTCCACTTGCGCTAACGCATCCTGCTGCACTTGTTCCTGTTACTGTATAAGATGTATTTGTAGTTGGTGCAACTACTGATGAACCACTAGAATATGTATATGTACTTGCACCGCTTGGTATCATGGTAAATGATGAGCCATTACAAATTGAACCACCGGTTACTGTAATTGTTGGTAAAGGATTAACCGTAAAAACTACAGCAGTTCTTGAAGCAGAAACGCATCCAAAACTAGGGTAACGAATTATAACTTTTCCATCAACTGAATTTCCAGTCATTGTTCCGCCAGTGAAATTTGGCATAGATGCATTTCCCGCAATAGTAGATCCAGTTAAAACACCTCCAATATATGAAGATCCACCACCGCCACCGTTATCATTATAAGCAGAACCACCACCATAATAACCGCCGCCGCCGCCGCCGCCATCACCAGTATGGTTACCACCTTGACCAAGTGAACCAGCACCACTTCCAGCACCACCAGCAGATTGAGTACCACCACTACCTTCGCCATTAATACCTAATAATCCGCCACCAGCACCTGCGTTAATACCATTACCCGCGCCGCCGCCGCCGCCAGCAACTATAACTCTATTTGCTAACGCTGTTCCGCCAAAACGAACATCAGAAGCTCCACCGCCTCCACCTGAACATCCACCAGGACCAGCATTACCACCACCATTCCATCCGCCACCTGGATAAGTACAATTTCCTCCAATTCCTCCAACATAAATAGATATAGTTTGGCCAGCAGTTAATGCTAATACACCAGTAGCATAACCTCCGTTTGCTCCAGTTAATCCATCATTGCCACCTTTGGCACCCCAAGCTTGTAAAGTATAATTACCAGTAACAGGAGCTGAAAAAGTTTGAACAGCACCTGTAAAGTTTAATGTTATTGAATTTGAAACAACAGAAAATGCTTCTGCATAATAAGTTGTAGTAGCAATTGCATTCACATTGAAATTACTTCCAGAGGCAGTACTTCCTAATGAAGTTCCACCAACGGGAACAGTATACCATGCAATGGAATTGCCCACAGATGTAGCGTTTAAATTTGTTGTACCACCCGGGGCACATAATTGAGCAGGAGAAGCTGAACCTAATGAAGGAACAGTACACTGCGCATTAATACTACCATTTGTTAATACCAAACTGGTAAATATTGAAAATGTAATTTTTTGTAATTTATATTTCATAGGTTTTATTTTTTGCGAAAGTATCAACTATAGGTTTTAATAAAAAGTTAAAATCGGTTTATGAGTCAAATCAGTCGGGGAATATGAAAAAAATAATATTCATGAAATAATTAGATAATAATTTAAATACATTGTTAAAAAACATACATAAAAATTACAAATTCTATGTATTCAATTTATTTTAAA
>CAIYSA010000193.1 GCA_903928655.1 uncultured Bacteroidota bacterium | reverse complement strand
ATGGTTTACAACAAATAGCTCTAAGTTCATCAATAAATAAAAAGAAAGAAATGATTGCTTCTTATATTAAAAAAATGTTTGATAATGATATTAATTATTTTTATAATAATATTAGTGAAATTAAAGGAGATTGTTTATTACAATATAAAAATAATGGAAATGATTTCGCAAATAAAATAGCAAAAGAATTACAAGAAATTAATAATATAAGTCAATTTCAAACTAAATCAAAACTTGCTATTGAACAACAAGTTAGAATTATGAATGTTGATAACGCAAAAGATGTAGCAATTGAAATAGAATCATTAACAGATTATATTGTAGATTTAATGGAAAATGCTATGGGGAAATATAAAGCTATAAGAGATAATGTATAATAGCTTATTTATGGAGGCTGTTTAATGGCAACTGTTTTAGAAGTAAATCCTTCTGATGCTTTATTATGGTTAGAATTTGGAGGGCAATATACTGGTAGTGACGGTAAACGAAGAATAGATAATCTTGCTACTAGAGCAGATGCCCCTGCTAATGTTTTGTGTGGTGATGGTATTACTTCTTCTACTTTTCCAACGCAATTAACTGATAGACGGGGAGTAAGTTTTGATGGTTATAAATATATAGATACAGGCATTGTTGATCGTTTTGAAAGAACCGATAAATTTACATTATTTGTTGCTTCAGCGTTAAATTTATCAAATAATATTAATTCAATAAATGAAATTACAAATACATATTCTCCTGGATCTTATTCTTTTATTGGAAGCTGTTTTGATGGAACTTCGGTTTGGTTTGCTCCATATAGTTCCACAAAATTTATCAAGATAAATACAAATACTGGTGTAATAACAGAAATTGCAACAAATACATATGGGGCTGCAACTTTTTATGGGTGTTGCTTTGATGGATATTCAGTTTGGTTTTCACCAGTAGGTTCTGGTGCTACAACAAAATTTGTTAAAATAGAAACAATTACAAATACTAAAACAGAAATTGCAAATACATATGGAAGCAGTGCTTTTACTAAAAATTGTTTTGATGGATATTCAGTTTGGTTTCCTCCTGCTAATTCTACAAAATTTGTTAAAATAAATATAACTACAAATGCAATAACAGAAATTGCAAATACATATGGGGCAAATGCTTTTGCGGCAAGTTGTTTTGATGGAACTTCGGTTTGGTTTGCTCCTTCTGATTCTACAAAATTTGTCAAGATAAATGCAACCACAAATGCAATAACAGAAATTGCAAATGGATATGGAACTAATGCTTTTACAACATGTTGTTTTGATGGATATTCAGTTTGGTTTGCTCCAGCTAATTCTGCAAAATTTGTAAAGATAAATACAACTACAAATGCGATAACAGAAATTACAAAAACATATGGAAATGATGCTTTTTATGGTTGTCGTTTTGATGGCACTTATGTTTGGTTTTCCCCTTATAATTCTGCAAAAATTGTTAAAATAAACGCAACTACAAATGCAATAACAGAAATTACAAATACATATGGAACTAAGGCTTTTTTTGGATGTTGTTTTGATGGAACTTCGATTTGGCTTGATCCTTGCAATTCTACAAAATTTGTTAAAATCAACACATCATCAACTGGTTCGATAATAAGTTGTAATAATCAAGCTGCAATAAATCCAGATTATACACAATGCGGAATATCAATTTCAGGAGATGCTTCAAATATATTAACAACAAGTCTTTCAAATAAATCAGTATCCAATGAAAATCAAAAAACTAATTCAACAAATAATCTTAGACAAATAAAAACATTAGCAATGTCTTATTCTGGAACTGACCAAACAGTATATGTTGATGGAATTGCTACTTCAATGACAACAATTAGTAATAATCTTATATCTACAATAAAATCTAGTAAATCATTTCTACTTGGAGGTATGTTTT
>CAIYSA010000192.1 GCA_903928655.1 uncultured Bacteroidota bacterium | reverse complement strand
TTATTAAATTAGTTTTATTATTATATTCAATTTTTACATTGCCAAGAACTTCCGTCTTATAGTTAAATGGTCCAACATCTACTTTTGCATCACATGTAAAATCACTACTATCGGGCTTTAAATTAATTTTCGGATTTATCATTTTCCAATTATAATGACCTTTAATCATTAAAACTTCAAACTCATTTCTACCACTAATTTCACCAACTGCTGTAAAAACCTTATTTATAGCTTTTTCATTTAATATAAATGAAAAATCATTAAAATTTTGTGAATTTAGCATGGTGGAAATTAGAATTAAAAAAATAAAAATATATTTATTAAAGTTCATCTTACAAATGTATAATTTTGATTATAATTACATCTTAAAATAACATTTTGTTTTGATTTTTTTAACGACAACAATTATGACTATAAAAGCTAATAATCCCTCATTAATTTCTTGGATTTCTGTTGATGCAAATTCTGATTTTTCAATCCAAAATTTACCATTCGGTATTTATTCCGACAAAATAACTAAACACCGCTGTTGTTCAGCTATTGGCGAATATATTATTGATTTAGCTGAATTAAATAATCAAGGTTTTTTTAAAGAATTTGCTATCCCCACAGATATATTTAACCAATCTACGCTTAACGATTTTATTTCTTTAGGAAAAGATACAACTAGAGCTGTGA
The DNA here is from genome assembly GCA_903928655.1 of uncultured Bacteroidota bacterium. Lineage (GTDB taxonomy): Bacteria > Bacteroidota > Bacteroidia > B-17B0 > Aurantibacillaceae > UBA4416. The sequence continues at coordinate 981 of CAIYSA010000192.1, read as the reverse complement.
GAAATAGATTGTCAGAATTACTTGATATTACTAATAGTGAGTTGCAATCTAATAAAACAGTATTTGATTCAGTTTTCAAAAAGCAAAGTGAAGTTTGTATGCTTTTACCAGTTAAAATTGGTGATTATACCGATTTTTTTAGTAGTATCGACCATGCAACAAATACAGGAACAATGTTCAGAGATCCGGCAAATGCCCTACTTCCTAACTGGAAACATATTCCTGTTGGTTATCATGGCAGAGCTTCAAGCATTTGTGTGAGTGGGCATACTTTTCACCGTCCAAAAGGACAAACAAAACCACCAGAAGCCACAGTTCCAATTTTTGGTCCAACTAAACAATTAGATATTGAATTAGAAACAGCTTTTATCATTGGTAAATCAACAAAAATGGGTGAAAGTGTGACTACAGAAACTGCAGATGATTATATTTTTGGAATGGTTTTATTTAATGATTGGAGTGCTCGCGATATACAAGCATGGGAATACGTGCCATTAGGCCCATTTTTAGGTAAAAATTTCGCATCAACATCTTCTGCATGGATTGTTACATTAGATGCTTTAGAACCTTTTAGAACAAATGGATATATTCAAGATCCAAAAGTACTACCTTATTTAGAATACACTGGAGAAAAGAATATTGATATAAATTTAGAAGTGCATTTAATTCCAGAAAATGGTGATGATAATTTAGTTTCAACATCAAATTACAAATATATGTATTGGACAATGGAGCAACAATTAGCTCACCATACTGTAAATGGTTGTAATATTAATGTTGGAGATATGATGGCTAGTGGTACAATTAGTGGCCCTAAAAAACAAGAATATGGTAGTTTTTTAGAATTAACTTGGAAAGGAACACAGCCAATAACTTTAAAAGATGGAACCGAACGTAAGTTTGTAAACGATAATGATACAATAATTTTAAAAGGTTATTGCGAAAAAAATAATATTAGAGTCGGTTTTGGTGAATGCAAGG
>CAIYSA010000191.1 GCA_903928655.1 uncultured Bacteroidota bacterium | reverse complement strand
TTTTCATATTTTTTAAAATTTTAATCGCAAAGTTCTTGACGATTATTTATTAGCATTCTGTTTTATTTAATTCTCTTTTAATTATTTTTTATTTAAAAAGTAATGGGTTTTCCTTGATAATAATCCAAAACCTTAAGTTTAAATACATAATCATATTTCGCTTGAACAAGATTGCCTAATGCAGTTTGTAAACGAGTTTTTGCACTGTTATAATCAAAACTACTTAATGAACCTACATTATATTTTTGTTGAGCAAAATTAAAGGATACTTCATTTGCCTCAACTGATAATTTATTAGCATTATACTTATTTAATGCTGCTCTAGCATTAGCGTAGGCTTGAGCTATAGTTTTATATAAATTTTGTTCTACCAAATCCCTACTGTATGAAACAGATAATGCATTTATTTGGGCATTTTTATAGCTAGTGTAAGTTTGCAAACCATTAAAAATTGGAACCGATAAAGTGAAACCAATACTTTTATTCACATTATCTTTAAACTGATCGGCAAACGGTGTTTTGGATGTAACTATTTCTGTTTTTGGCTGATAAACAAAATCACCACCAGATGTTACATACTGAGTTTGTTCGACACCAACAAATTTAACAGCATCTATTCTTTTATTTAGTTCGGAAGTACCTGTTCCTAAACTGCCAGTAGCACTTAATGTTGGACTAAATTTCCCTTTTGCTACATCTAAACTTTTATTTGCAGAAATCATATTATACTGAGCTGCTTTAATTGAATGCTGATTTTTTAAGGCTGTTTCATATATATTTTGAACAGAAATAGAAGCCACATCATTTCCAGTAATTTCAACTACAGGTTTTTCTATACTAAAATTAGGCAGTGAATCTAGGTTTAGTAATTGCGTTAATCCAAGCATTGCTAATTGATAATTATTATCAGAATTAATAACATTTACTTCTTCATTTGCAAGTTGAGCTTTTATATCATAAACAGCACTTTTTGCTAAAGTTCCTGCATCAGCTAATTTTTGAGTACGATCTAATTGTTCCAACGTAATTTTATACTGTGCTTTTGAAATCTGAGAAATTTCATCACTAAAAATAACATTAATATATGAGGTTGCTATATTCAAAGCTAAATCATTTTTTTGTTGCAAAAAAGTTTCATTGCCCGACAAATACAGAAATTGATTTACTTTAATGTTATTATATTGAGCTAATCCTGACCAAATAACAACATTACTTGACACATAAAAATTTTGTGACAAAACCTGTGAATTAGCAAAAGTATTAGTATACCTATCAATTGTTCTACCAAAATTGTAAGTATGCTGAGCACCACCATTTATTGTTGGTAAAAGAGTTGCCTTACTTTGGGTGAAATTATTTTGATTTATTTGAGTCGTTAACTCAGCTTGTTTAAGCCCAATATTGTGTTTTTGCCCATAATCAATACATTGCTGCAAACTCCATTGATTTGTCTGAGCACTAGAATTTATTCCGATACTTATAAAAACAAAAAGGAAAATAGGTTTAAACATAAAAAATAATTTGAAGTAAAAATAACTAAAATTATATGTTTTTTGTGTGTTTTATATAAACGGAAAAAAGAGCAGTTTTAACATCGTTTTTATCGTTTAAAAATTATAAGCGATTTTTTCAAAATTTCTAGATTAATTTTTGATAATTCGATATTAAATTTTTCAAGCGATGCTTAAAGTGATAATTTTAAACTAATAAACGTAATTTAATTACCGTTTAGAGATTTTATTCCCAGTTCCCCTTTGTCTATTACATTTAAATCGTTTTGTGTTTAAATCTCTTAGTGCTATGTGTTTTGTTTTTCTTGATTTCATTCGTTTCCGCCACATTCTGAAACTAGAAGGCAATGAATTTGATCTCATAAATTGAATTACATCTTTTTCTTTTAATCCAAACTGAAATTCAATTGCTTCAAAAGGAGTTCGATCTTCCCAAGCCATTTCAATAATTCGATTGATATCGCTTTCATTAAATCTAAATTTATTCAAAGATTTCAACCTCGCTTCTTCCTTTTCTTGTTCAATTAAATAGGACATTGGCGAAGGTAAATCGGTATAATAACAAGTTACATCTACATCGTAAAACATAAAATAAATTATTTTAAAAAAGGAATTTAGAAAAAATTAAAATAAATAAATTATTTAATCGTTTTTTTCTTTCTCCTGAAGAATAAAATAAAAACCAATCCCAAAAATAACAGTAATGATACCAGCAAAATAAGGGATAAAATTTACCATTTATTTAGATTTTATTAGTTTAAGATAAA
>CAIYSA010000190.1 GCA_903928655.1 uncultured Bacteroidota bacterium | reverse complement strand
TGAATAAAAATAGATTTATAATAGGATTATTTTTTTTGAATACGCTTTCTTTTTTTTCTCAAAATCAGTTAATTAAAATGGAAGGTTATGCTCAAGGTTCAACATATCATATAACCTATATTGATAAACAAAACAGAGATTTTCAGCCTGACATTGAAAAAATATTAGTTGATTTTGATAGCTCTGTTTCTACTTATATTCCCAATTCTATTATTTCTAGAATTAATTCAAATCAAAAAAATGTTGTTGTAGACAACTATTTCATTACTTGCTTTAATAAGGCTAAAGAAGTATGGCAAAATACTTATGGTGCTTTTGATCCAACCGTTTATCCATTAGTAAATGCTTGGGGATTTGGACCAGGAAAAAAACAAAAAATTGAAAAAACTAAAATTGACAGCATTCTTAAATTTGTTGGTTTTGATTTAATTAAACTAAAAGGAAACAAGGTCATTAAAAAAGACCCTCGTGTTGCATTAGATTTTAATGCCTTTGCACAAGGATATTCTGTTGATGTGGTTTCTGAATTTTTAAATTCAAAAGGAATTACATCCTACATTGTTGAAATTGGCGGAGAGGTATATGCAAAAGGTAAAAATATAAATAATGAATTTTGGAAAATAGGAATTGAAAAACCTATTGATAATAAGGAAAGTGAAAACCCATTAAAGGCAATTGTTAACCTCGAAAATCTTGCAATTGCAACATCTGGTAATTATCGCAGATTTATAATTGAAGATGGTGTAAAATATGCTCATCACTTAGATCCTAAAACAGGCTATCCAACAAAGAATAATTTACTAAGTGCTTCTATCATTGCTAAAGAATGTATTACATCCGATGCCTACGCAACTGGTATTTTAGTTATGGGGCTCGAAAAAGCGAAAGTGTTTTTAGAATCTCATCCAGAAATACAAGCTTATTTAATTTACTCAGATGAAAAAGGAAACTATCAAGTATTTGAAACACCTGGTTTAAAGTCTATTGTTTCTGAGACTGAGGAATAAAAAAAGCATCCGTTATTATACGAATGCTTTTTTTTATAAATTTTTTATAATTATTTATTCAAAATAACTTTATAATTTGATGCTCCATTTTCATTCGAAACATTAATGATATAAATACCATTTGCAAAATTAGAAAGATCAATACTTTTTGTTCCATTTGTTGCGTTTTCAATTTTTTCTTCAAAAAGTACCATACCCATTGTATTTAATACTTTGATGGTATTTGTTTTCTTAAAATCAATATTTAAAATTCCGTTTGTTGGATTTGGATAAATAGATATTTCTGGATTTTGAGAATTAGATTCATTTAAACCAGCTACTCCTGGTATCCAATCTAATTTAACGCCAGTAAAGTTTGCTGTAGCAGCAGGTAATTGATTGTCTGCTATTGGGCCTTTATTAAATGTGTACGATGTAACAGCAGTACTTGTACCTCCATGGTTCCATGTTTCCTCAATAGTCACTTGGTAAATTCCATCTGCAACTAATGTTCCTGATGCATCAGTGCCATCCCAAGTAATTGTAGTAGCTAAAAATGATGACCTTGTTGCTCCCGAAGTTGCACTAACAACATTACAAGCAGCAGATATACAGTTTGAGGAAGAACCACCAGAATTTACTGCAAATGTTGGTAAATGATCACTTGTTCCGCCACCCGCATTGCGTAATTTTGTTTTTATAAATCCGCCAGAATTTGTCTGAATCCAAACAGCTATTACATTTCTTGAACCAGTATAACATGGAGATTTTGTAATTGGGGTAAATGTGAATGTTAATATTCCCGCAGTTTGTGCAGTTAATGTCGCTGTAAAACAAATTGCAAACACTGTTAAATTAAATAAACTTTTTTTCATAATACATTTTGTAATTTTTTTTCAAATGTAATAATATAAAATGAAAATAGTATCCTTTTATTTATTAGAAAAATTCTAAATAAGGGCTTTCTGTATTTTTTTGGATGAAGATTTAATTGAAAATTAATAAAATTATTTTACCTCACAAAAAGTTTCACTATCTGGAACATTAGCAGAATTTAATTTATAATAATCTTTGCATTTTTGTTTTGCTTGGCTTTTAGTGCAGTGTTTGGAAAATGCAATATATTTACCACCTGGATTTGTACATACGCAGTTATATTGCTTTTCACAACCGCTTAATAAAATGGTGGTAAGCCCTAAAATACCAATGATTAATTTCTTCATATTAATTATTAAATTTATTTAAGTAAATATAACGAAATATAACGAAATAAAAACTCCATTTAGTAAATAATTGGATATAATTGAATCTAATGTTGAAATTTAGAATTTTATAAATTGTTTTTTATAATTTTAATCTTTCCTATTAATTACCTATTTACGATTTAATTGCCCAACGAAACTTAGCCGATTTTGCACGAGGATTAGCATGACTTTCCTCAGCTGATGGTCTAATTGCGTCAGGCGCAACTTCGCTATAAATCCCTTCTCTGAATAAACTTTGAAACGATTTTTTAACACGTCGGTCTTCTCCTGAATGAAACGAAAGTATGGCAACTTTTCCGCCTGGAGCTAAAACCGAAGGAAGCTTTTCTAAAAATTTATCAAGTACACCAAATTCATTATTTACTTCAATTCGCAAGGCTTGAAAACAACGTTGACATGTTTTTTTAATTTCTTCTTTGCGAGTATTTTCAGGTAAAAATTCTAACGTTTCTTTAATAATTTCTTGCAACTGTGTTGTAGTGGCAATTACCATTCCTTTTGATATTTTTGAAATAATAGCTTTCGAAATTAATTCAGAATGTGGTTCATCCGAATTTATTGTAAACAATTCTTCTAATTTTTGTTGTGAAATTGTTTTTAAAAGAGCCGCCGCCGATTTCCCACTTTTCGGATTGAGTCTTAAATCTAATGGACCTTCAATTTTAAATGAAAAACCTCTTTCAGGATTATCTATTTGCATGGACGAAACCCCTAAATCTGCTAACACAAAATTTAATGGACCTGATTCACATGCAATTTGATCTATATCCGAAAAATTCATTTTTTGAATTACTAAAACATCTGAACCAAAACCCAAAGCTTCCAAACGGCCTTTTGTGCGCGGTAATTCAATTGGATCAACATCTATGGCATATAAACGCCCATTTGGCATTAAACATTTAAGTATCTCTAAACTATGTCCACCATAACCTAAAGTGGCATCTAATCCTATTTGACCAGGAACGATATCTAAAAATTCTAAAATTTCATTTACACATATTGACCGATGCATACCAGCAGGAGTTCGTCCTTGTAGTTTTACTTTTTCAATATCGTCGGCATATTGATTTGGATCAAGCTCTTTATACTTTTCTTTAAACGCTTTTGGGTGCGTGCCATTATACCTTACTCTGCGCGGTTGTTTTGATTCTTGATCATCCATTTGGTAAAGCTAACATTAAAGCAATGGCTTTACAGTATTGTTTTTTATAACACATTTACCCGCAATAAAAATCATAGGAATATAAGCTTGCGAAATTGCTAAAATAGAAAACCAATTTGCAGTTTAATAGCAAAAAAATAATTGGAAGAAAAAACCTCGAAAGTTTTACATTTCGAGGTTTTATTTATCTTTAATTTTTCAATCTAACTAGTGTCAACTTTTTTCTGAACTTGACAAATAATTAAACTTGTTTTATTCTTTAATAAATTTCTTTATTGCTATTACTTTATTTTCATTATTTAGTAATTGAATAAAGTCTAAACCATAATATAAGCACTTTTAGTTCCAATATTCTATATTTCATTTCATTTATAATTTCAAAATTTTATAAAAATCATTTTATCATTTCACTAATTCTTTTATCTTTGCTACCCTAAATTAAAACCCATGTTGTAAATGGGAAACACATTATGATAAAAATTACATTACCCGATGGTTCGGTTCGTGAATACGAAAAAGGAACTACTGCAATGCAAGTTGCAACAAGCATTAGCGAAGGTTTGGCCCGCAATGTGTTAGCCGCAAAGTTAAACAGTGTAGTTGTTGATGCAAATACAACCATTAAGGAAAATAGCACTTTAAGTTTATTAACCTGGAATGATGATGATGGTAAAAATACCTTATGGCATTCTTCAGCCCATTTATTAGCCGAAGCTTTAGAGGCCTTGTATCCAAATGTTAAGTTTTGGGTTGGCCCGCCATTAGAAGCTGGTTTTTATTATGATGTTGATTTAAACGGAGAAGTTTTAACACCAGCCGATTTCGAAAAAATTGAAGCTAAAATGTTAGAGTTAGCTCGTTTAAATAGTGTATTTATTCGTAAAGAAATTAGTAAAGCAGATGCCATTACATATTTTACCGATAAAGATGATTCTTATAAATTAGATTTATTAGAGCGTTTAGATGATGGAAACATTACCTTGTATACACAAGGTAATTTTACAGATTTATGTCGTGGTCCGCATATTCCAAACACTGGATTTATTAAAGCCGTTAAGGTTTTAAGTATTGCTGGTGCTTATTGGAAGGGCGATGAAAAAAATAAAATGTTAACCCGTATTTATGGTATTGCATTTCCAAAAGACAAAGAATTAAAAGAATATTTAGTTTTATTAGAGGAAGCAAAAAAACGAGATCACCGTAAATTAGGTAAGGAATTAGAATTATTTTGTTTCTCCGAAAAAGTAGGAGCAGGCTTACCGTTATGGTTGCCAAAAGGTGCAATGTTGCGCGAACGCTTAATTCAGTTTTTACAAAAAGCGCAATTAAAAGCTGGTTATTTACCTGTTGTAACGCCTCATATTGGTCAAAAAGAATTATATGTTTGTTCGGGCCATTACGAAAAATATGGAGCTGATTCGTTTCAACCTATTAAAACGCCACATGAAGGTGAGGAGTTTTTCTTAAAACCAATGAATTGTCCGCATCACTGCGAAATTTATAAAGCATCTCCAAAATCTTATAAAGATTTACCGGTTCGTTATGCTGAGTTTGGTACAGTTTACCGTTATGAGCAAAAAGGCGAATTACATGGTTTAACTCGTGTGCGTGGTTTTACTCAAGATGATGCCCATTTATTTGTTCGTCCTGATCAGGTGCAAGAAGAGTTTGAAAAAGTAATTGATTTAGTGTTGTATGTATTTAATGCTTTAGATTTTAAAGATTATACAGCTCAAATTTCATTACGTGATCCTGAAAACAAAACAAAATATATTGGCACTGACGAAAACTGGGAATTAGCGCAACAAGCCATTATTGATTCGGCTGCTAAAAAAGGTTTACGCACCGTTGTTGAAACTGGAGAAGCCGCATTTTACGGGCCTAAATTAGATTTTATGGTTAAGGATGCTATTGGTCGTAAATGGCAATTAGGAACCATTCAGGTTGATTACAATTTACCCGAGCGATTTGAATTGGAATACACTGGGTCAGATAATCAAAAACACCGCCCTGTAATGATTCATCGTGCGCCATTTGGGTCGTTAGAGCGTTTTATTGCGGTTTTAATTGAGCATTGTGGCGGTAATTTTCCACTTTGGTTAACTCCAAATCAATACGCAATTTTACCTATAAGCGAAAAATATAACGATTATGCAAAAAAAGTTTCAGAATTACTAAATAATTCCGATATTCGCGGCCTTGTAGATGAGAGGAATGAGAAAATTGGGAAGAAAATTCGTGATAACGAGGTAAACAAAGTGCCGTTTATGCTTGTAGTTGGCGAAAAAGAGGCGGAAGAAGGAACGGTTGCGGTGCGTGAACATGGTAAAGGCGATATAGGAACAATGACTATTGAAGACTTTTCAAAATTGATACAAACTACTATTGAAAGCGATTTTAAACAAAAAAGTATATCATAAATTAACTAAAAGCGGAGGTCATTATTAGCGTATTTAAAAAACCAATAAACAACAACAACAAAAACACTGGGCCTATTAAGCCTGGCTCTGCCCCTGCAGCGCCAGTTCCTTTTAAACGTCCTCGTGGATTAAGAGAAGGATTTAAACGCCCTGGAGTTAGAGAAGAACAACACCGTATCAATAATAACATACGTAATGTTGTTAATGTTCGTGTAGTTGGAGATGATATTGAACCAGGAGTTTACACGATTGCAGAAGCTATTAAAATGGCTCGCGATATGGAAGTAGATTTAGTTGAAATAGCTCCAAATGTTGATCCTCCTGTTTGTAAGTTAATTAATTATGGTAAGTATTTATACGAATTAAAGAAAAAAGCGAAAGAAGTTAAAGCTAAAGCTTCGAAAGTTGTAGTAAAAGATATTCGTTTTGGACCACATACTGATGAGCATGATTATTTATTTAAAAAGAATCATGCGATGAAGTTTTTGCAAGAAGGAAGTAAGGTAAAAGCTTTTGTGTTTTTTAGAGGTAGAGAAATTGTATTTAAAGAGCAAGGAACTATTTTATTATTGCGTTTTGCTTCAGAATTAGAAGAATGGGGTAAAGCAGAACAATTGCCAGTATTGGAGGGAAAAAAGATGCTAATGGTATTAGCACCTAAAAAAGTTTCCAAATAAATTAGAGTACTAACAAATAAAATAAATAAAGTAAAATGCCAAAAATGAAAACAAACTCTAGTGCAAAGAAGAGATTCTCTGTAACTGGGACCGGCAAAATTAAAAGAAAGCATGCTTTTAAAAGTCATATTTTGACCAAAAAAGCAACAACTCGTAAACGTGAGTTATCAAAAACAGGCTTAGTACATAAGCGTGATATGAATAACGTGAAGTTTATGCTTTGTATGTAATCATTAATTAACCCGAGTGCAACGGTTATTAAATTAACCAGAAACTACGTTTTAAAAGCGCTAAAAATTAGC
>CAIYSA010000189.1 GCA_903928655.1 uncultured Bacteroidota bacterium | reverse complement strand
ATTAAAGATTATGGTTGATGTTTTTACATTAACAACCCACTGTTTAAAATGCTTTTTAATACTTAAATTGTTTAACTTAAAATAAACTTACTTAGTCATATATTTAACAAGCAATGAAAGTTCATTTAATAGCAATAGGAGGAAGCGCTATGCACAACATGGCATTAGCACTTCACGAAAAAGGTTTTGATGTTACGGGTAGCGATGATGAGATTAATGAACCATCAAAAACACGTTTAAAAAATGCAGGTATTTTACCAGCTGAAATTGGTTGGTTTCCAAATAAAATTAAGTCTGATATTGATGCCATCATACTTGGTATGCATGCCCGTGAAGATAATCCGGAATTAATAAAAGCAAAAGAATTAAATCTTAAAATATATTCTTATCCCGAATATATTTATGAAGCTACTAAAGATAAAATACGTGTGGTTATTGGTGGCAGTCATGGTAAAACAACCATTACGGCAATGATTTTACATGTATTGAATTTTCATAAAATGGATACTGATTTTTTAGTTGGCGCACAATTAGAAGGGTTTAAAACCATGGTGAAGCTAACTAATGAAGCTCCAATTGCAGTTATTGAAGGTGATGAATATTTAGCATCTCCAATCGATCGGCGTCCGAAATTTCATTTATATAAACCTAATATTGCCGTTTTAAGTGGCATTGCCTGGGATCATATTAACGTGTTTCCAACCTTCGAAAATTATATAAGTCAGTTCGAAATTTTCATTAATTTAATTGAACCAAACGGAACACTTATTTATTGTAATGAAGATGCAGAACTTAAACAATTAGCTAATAGAACAGGTGTTTCTAATCATTTAAATAAACAATCGTATTCTATTCCAAATCATTACATTAAGAATGGAATTACATTTATAAAAACAGAATCGAAAGAAATTCCTTTACAAATTTTCGGCAATCATAATTTAATGAATATGAATGCAGCAAAGCTTGTTTGTAATAAATTGGGTTTAACGGATGATTTATTTTACAATGCCATTCAATCTTTTACAGGTGCTGCAAAGCGGTTGGAATTAGTTAATAAAACAGAAAACTTTAATTTTTATAAAGATTTCGCTCATTCACCTTCTAAATTAAAAGCAACAACGCAAGCTGTAAAACACCAGTTTGAAAACAGGCACATTGTTGCTTGTATGGAATTACATACGTTTAGCAGTTTAAACGAAAATTTTTTAGCAGAATATAATGGTTCGATGGCAGAGGCTGATGAAGCCATTGTTTATTTTAATCCACATACGATTGCACACAAAAAATTAAAAGAAATAACTGTTGAACAAGTTTTAAATTATTTTAATACACCCAATTTAAAAGTATTTACCGATAGTTTAGAATTAGTTAATTATTTAAAATCAAAGTCGTTTTCCAATTCAGTATTACTCATGATGAGCTCAGGAAACTTTGATGGTATTGATTTTAACGAGCTTTCCACCCAATTAAACCTAAACTAATTTGCCTAAAGTACTTCGGATAATAAACCGGTTTAATATTGGTGGAATAACTTATAATGTGAGTTATTTATCTAAATATTTAGCACCCGAATATGAAACCATGTTAGTTGGTGGGCCAGAAGAAGAGGGTGAAGATAGTTCGTTATTTATACCAGAAAGTTTAGGATTAAAACCAATTGTATTAAAACAGTTTCAGCGCGAAATAAATTTAAAAGCCGACTACGCTGCTTATAAAGAAATTAAAAAAATAATTAAAGAATTTAAACCCGATATTGTTCATACGCATGCTTCTAAAGCTGGAGCAATTGGTCGTTTAGCGGCAATTAGCTGTAAAGTCCCTGTTATTATTCATACCTTTCATGGTCATGTTTTTCATTCGTATTTCGGGAAATTAAAAACTAATTTTTATAAAATTATTGAACGCTATCTGGCAAAAAAATCAACAGCAATTATTGCAATCAGTCAAATTCAAAAACAAGAATTATCTGAAACCTTTCAAATTTCTTCTAAAAATAAAATTTATGTTGTGCCTTTAGGTTTTGATTTAACAAAATTCACAAATAATAAAGATGAAAACCGAAAAGAGTTTAGAGAAAAATACAATCTTTCCGAAAGTCAAATTGCCATTGGTATTATTGGCAGATTAGCACCCATAAAAAATCACGATTTGTTTATTGAATCGATTGCATTTTTAAAAGAAAACAAGGTTTCAAACATTAAAGCATTTGTAATTGGTGATGGTGAAACCAAACAAAAAATTAAAAATACCTGTATAAAAAATAATGTTTCTTATAGCGAAAATCCAAAGGATGAAGTTGATGTTATTTTTACATCATGGATTACCAATATCGATTTTGCCTTACATGGTTTAGATATTGTTGCACTCACTTCATTAAATGAAGGAACTCCAGTTAGTATTATAGAAGCACAAGCCGCAGGTAAATTTGTTGTTTCTACTAATGTTGGTGGAATTAAAGATGTTTTACATCCAAATTGTGGTTTATTATCAGAGGTTAATGATAAAAATGCATTTTTTATGAATTTATTAAAAGCCTGTGAATTAAAATCAATAACTGCCGAAGAAGGTGTAGATTGGGCAATGTCAAAATTTAGTTATACCAGACTTGTGGCCGACATGAGTGATTTATATAAACGATTACTAAAATCAATCTGATTTTTGATATTTAAGGATAAATATTAACTTTGTTAACTAACACATACCTATGCGATTTTATAATATTTTACTTTTCGTTTTTTTTGTAATTACATTTTCATCGTGTAAATTATTTAAATCTAATTTAATGCTTAAAACTCCAAAAGATTTTACGTATGATAAAATTCCTGATTCCTTAATTAAACAAAACTATCGTATTGAAAGAAATGATTTAGTGCAGATTAGAATATTTTCAAATGATGGATTTAAAATTATAGATTTAGCAAATTCAGGCGCAAATTATAACCGATTAGATTTAGATTATTTAGTTGAAAAAGATGGTTACGCAAAATTACCATTAGCAGGAAGAGTAAAACTTGCTGGACTCACTATAGCAGAAGCTGAATCACAATTAGAGCAAGTTTACAACGAGTTTTATGTAAAACCCTATGTTAATGCAAAAGTAACTAATAAAAGAGTCATTGTTTTTCCAGGAAATGGAGGTAAAGCTCAAGTTATGAATTTACTAAATAATAATACTACTGTAATTGAAGCTCTTGCCTTAAGTGGAGGGATACAAGAAGATGGAAAGGCTTATAAAGTAAAATTAATAAGAAATGATGGCTCAAATAAGCCAAAAGTATATTTAATGGATTTATCAAGAATTGAAGGAATTGGGGTTGGAAACACGGTAGTTATGGCTAATGATATTATTTATGTGGAACCACGTTACCGTTTTGCAAAAACAATAGTAGGGGAATTAACTCCTGTAATTTCATTACTAACATCAACATTATTGATTTATACAGTTTTTATAAGAAAATAATTTGATACACCCCCAATCAGAAAATAGTTCAAATAACTATAAAGATATAGTTTCTAATTTTAATAATGAATTAGATTTAGGTCTTGTTTTTCATATTTTTAAACGAAGTTTATGGATTGTATTATCACTTTTTGTAATTTGTTTAAGCTTAGCATTTATATATTTAAGATATAGTCAAACAATTTATCAGGCATCTTCTATAATACAAATAAATGATGGGCAGCAAGCATCTCAAATATTACAATTAAATAAGGTTGAAGCAAGTTCAAATAAAATAGCTGAAGCTATTGAACAAATGCGATCCAGAATTTTTTTAAAAAAAGTAATTGAAAATTCTGAATTTCAAATTAGTTATTTTAACGAAGGAACTTTTAAGAATAATGAACTTTATAAATCCTCTCCTTATTTTGTTAAGTTTAACATTAAAGATAATTCTATCTATGGAACTAAAATATATATTAAGTTCAATTCTTTAACAAATGGGGAAATTATTTTTTTTGCTAACGGTAAAACTAATAGTATCCCATTTAATACTAATACCGTTCTAAATTCTCCATATTTTGATTTAAGTATTACCTTAAATAATGATATAAAAAATAAACAAATACAAAGTTTAATACTTTCTGATAACAAGTCTTATTTTTTGTTTAAAAAAATTGATGATGTAACTACAGAGTTGCAATCTAAACTTGAAATTAAATTATTAAATGAGGCCGCAAAAACTATTTTAATTACAGTTAAAGATATTAATGCTCAAAAAGCCCAAGACCTAGTTAATTTAGTATCTGTTGATTTTTTAAAATATGATGTTGAACGAAAAAGTGAAAGTTCAAAAAGTATAATTAATTTTATTGATGAACAACTTAAATTAGTTTATGATGCTCTAAAAGTATCCGAAAATAATCTTCAAACCTTTAGAAAGGATAAGAATTATTCAGAAAAAAATGAAGTTTTTACAGCTGATTTAATGAGACTAACAAACATTGAAGATCAAATGTTGAAAATTGAACTTGAGGAAAAATTATTAGACGAAGTTCAAACAAATATTAACAAAAATAAAAGTATAGATACCTACCAACTTATTTCATTAATAGCTGGTACAGAAGACGAATCTGAAATAAGAGAGTATACAAATAAAATTCAACAGTTATTAGTAGAAAAAGAAAATTTACTTTACGTAGCTACACCAAGTAGCGAAAACATTAAACAAATAAATTTCAATATTGAAAATCAGAAACGTTTATTAATTGAAACGATTAATGCAATTAGATTAAAATATAAATCAAAGTATTCTAATTTGATGCAGAAATCCTCTGAATTTAAAAGTAAAACGATACGTGAACCTGATGAAGATATGGAACACGCTAGATTGATGAGATTATTTAGCATCAGTGAAAAATATTATACGATGTTATTGGAACGAAAAACTGAATTTTCTATTTCGAAAGCTGGATTTGTATCTCAAAATGTAATTTTAGAACAAGCTTTAAATATAGGTGCAAAGGTGTCTCCAATTACAAAAAACGCTTTAATTATAGCTATTTTATCAGCTTTTATTATTTCTATTTTCATTATTTTTATCAGGTATATCTTACATAATAATATCACTTCATTAAGCGATATTATTAAATCTTTAAATTCATCAGTTGCAGTTTTAGGTGTGATTCCAAAATATGAATATGAAATTCCAATTTCACAATTAGTAATTGATAAAAATTCAAAGTCGCAAATTTCTGAGGCTTTTAGAATCGTAAGATCTAATTTAAATTTTATAAATAATGAACCTGGATCAAAAATAATTGCAGTAACATCCTCAATATCTGGAGAAGGAAAAACTTTTATTTGTTTAAATATTGCTGGAATATTAGCTTACTCAGGAAAAAAAGTCATTTTATTAGATTTAGACATGCGTAAACCGAAAATTCATAAAGGTTTCGGTGTTTCCAATGAAATTGGAATGAGCACTATTTTAACCAACATGACTGGTATTAATGAATGTATCAATAAAAGCCACTTTCCTAATTTGGATTTTATTACTGCTGGTCCTATTCCTCCAAATCCCTCTGAGTTAATTATTACCGATAAATTAAATTTTCTTATTACTGAATTAAAAAAATCTTATGATTTTATTGTTTTTGATAATCCTCCAATTGGTTTAGTAACAGATGGAATAACTACTATTCAAAAAGCTGATTTTCCGATTTATGTATTTAAAGCAGACTATTCCAAAAAAGTTTTTGCTAACATTTTGGATAAATTAATAGTTGAAGGAAATATTAAAAATCTAGGTATAATTTTAAATGAAGTTGATATAACTCGTTCTTCATATGATTATAATAAATACGGATACGGTTATGTTAGCCAGTATGGAAATGGTTATTATGAGGATGAAAAAGAACCAAACAAAAGAAGTTTAGCTAAATTATGGAAGTAGTAGAAACTAAAATTAAAGAT
>CAIYSA010000188.1 GCA_903928655.1 uncultured Bacteroidota bacterium | reverse complement strand
TGCTTAAAATTTAAGCAGTTTGATTAAAATTCATTAAAATATAAATCTAAAGTAATTATAAAATAATATGGGAGGCGGTAAAGAAACCCCAAGACAAAAGATGATTGGTATGATGTATCTCGTACTAACAGCACTCTTGGCAATGAATGTATCTAAGCAAATTTTAAAAGGTTATATGTCAGTAAATGAAAGTTTAGTGACATCAATGAATAATTTGAAGGAAAACAATGATCGTGTAACAAAATCGTTTCAAGGTTCAATTGATGGTAATGCAGCTGCAAAACCTTATTATGATAAAGCAGTTGAATGTCAAAAAGAAATAAAAGAAGTTGAAAAATACATCAATGAATTAAGGGCAAAAATAATTGCAGAAACAGAGCCAAGCGCTAAGAAAAATGAAAAAATTGCGGATACAATGAATATGCGTAATATGGAAGCTCCTGATAATTTTGATGTCCCAAGTCACGTATTAGGTATCTCAAATCCTAAGCAGCCAACTAAAGGGCCTTGGACTGCTGATGAATTAAAAGGTAAGCTAACTAAGTTACAAGAAAAATTAGTTTCTATTGTTGATGGTATGCAAAAAGATAAAAAAACTAAATTTTTTGATGACGATTATAAAGGGATAAAAAAGAAATTTATGTCTTTAAAGCCAGTTGATAGTAAGCGTATGGAAGGCTCAATTGAGTTTAACTGGGAGATGGATAATTTCTACCATTTACCATTAGCTGCTGTAGTTACTAACTTAAATAAATTTCAAACGGATTTAAAAAACGTTGAAGCTGAAATTCTTCAAGTTTTTTCGGGTGCGAGTGGAAAATTAGCAATTAAATTTGACCATTTAGAGGCTAAAGTTATTGCTCCATCTTCTTATATTCAAGCTGGACAGCCTTATAACGCTGATATTTTATTAGTTGCATCTTCTTCAAAAACTGGAGCTGGTGATATTGAGTTTTTAATTGGTGCAGATTCATCTGCTACTGGTGCTGCAGGAACAGCTATACCAATGGAAAACGGTATGGGTAAGTATACAGTTGGAACAGGCGGACAAGGCGAGCAAACTTTTAAAGGTGTTATTAAATTTAAAAAACCAGACGGCACGTTTGATCGTTATCCTTTTGCTGCAACCTATATGGTAGCAGCTCCTTCGGTAGCAATTGAACCAGAAAAAATGAATGTGTTTTACATTGGTGTTGATAATCCAATTGCAGTTTCAGCAGCTGGGGTTTCTCCAACTGATTTAAATGTGAATGCAACTGGTGGTGGTGTTTCTAAAACTGGTGGTGCTGGTGGAAAGTTTATTTTGAAATTTACCACTCCTGGCGAATGTTCGATTTCAGTTTCCGCCAAAACTAAAGATGGTATGAAACCACAAGGTCCTCCTAAAAAGTTCCGTGTTAAAAAAATTCCAGATCCCGTTGCTACTGTTGGTGGAAAAACAGGAAATGTAGATATGAAAAAATCTGAACTTAATGGTATTGGTGGAGTTGGAGCATTATTAGCAGGTTTTGATTTTGATGCTAAATTTATTGTTGTGTCTTTCGAATTAAGTGCTGTTGTTAAAGGAAACTTAAAAAGTGAGCCTTGTTCTGGCAATAATTTGTCATCGGCAGCAAAAACAATATTAGGTTCTTGTAGTGTAGGGAGTAAAATATTTTTTGATAATGTTAAGGCTAAAGGGCCTGATGGAACAATAAGAAATATACCTGGAGTAACAATTAAAGTAAAATAAATTATTATGATAAATTTCAAACATATTTTGTTTTGTACTGTGGCGCTTATAGCTACAACAAACATAAATGCTCAACCTAGTATTTACCAACCTGGTGATTATAAGGACGGTATTTATGATAAGGAAAACTCTAATAACCGTCGTTTTATTCCTTACACTCATCTTCGTGAAGGTGATGTAACATGGGAAAAACGTGTTTGGAGAGAATTAGATATGCGTGAAAAACAAAATCAGCAATTGTATTATCCAATTGAGGTTGTTGCTAGTCGTATTTCTTTTTTACAAGTGATTTTTAAATATGTTTTAAAAAACGAGTTAATTGCTTTTAGTGATGAAGAATTTCAGCAGCCTTTAGAGCCCTCTGTTATTAGAGCTAAAATTGTGAAAATTGATACTATTCCCCAATTATCATATACTGCAGATGGAACTGAAGTATCAACAAATGTTGCTACAGCAGATTCTACTTGGATGTTTAGAGAATTTCGTAAAATTAGAATTAAAGAAGATTGGTTTTTTGACAAACAAAAATCGGTTTTAGAGGTTCGTATTTTAGGTTTGGGTATTTATACGTATGATGAGGAAAAAGAAGCTCCAAAAGAACAATTTTGGGTTTATTTCCCTGCTTGTCGTCCATTTTTTGCCAAGCACGAAGTTTACAATTCAAAAAATGATGCTGAACGTAGAACTTTTGAAGATATATTTTGGAAAAGACAATTTGCAAGTGTAGCAACTAAAGAGACTAACGTTTTTGATAGACAAATTATGGAATACTCAAAAGGTATTGATGCTTTACTTGAATCTGATCGTATTAAAAATGATATTTTTAGATGGGAGCATGATTTATGGCATTTCTAATTTAAACAGTTAATATGAATTAAAATCCACATCAACTTGTTGATGGGGATTTTTTATTTTAGATAACTGACCTTTTATACCATTAGCTTATATGTTTTAGTCTATGTGTCAGTTCGAGCGGAGTCGAGGACAGTTGAGCATCTCGACTCAGATCGATGTGACAAACGCAATTTAGACTGTTTTATTTAAGCTAACGGTATTATAGCAGGATTAAATCCTACGATTTTTTATTAAATAATAAACCCAAACTAATACAGCTTGGGTTTATTTTATTTGTATTATGAGTAATACCAAATTTGTTTATTAAATAGTCCAATTTTATAGTATGTCATGCTGAACTTGATTAAGTATCTCTGAAGACTCTGAATAAAGTTCAGGGTGACTAAAAGTTTGGTCTAAATTTTAATTGTATTTGGTATAACTCAATTATTAATCTTTAAATAATGGGTATTTACTCATCATTGTATTAATCTTTAATTTTAGTTTTGCAATTTCTTTTGGATTATCCTTGTGTTTTAATGCTGCATCAATGTATTCAACAACCTTAAGGCAGTCTTTTTCTTTTAATCCACGGCTTGTAATTGCAGGTGTACCAATACGAATACCCGAAGTAACAAAAGGGGATTTATCATCAAATGGTACCATGTTTTTATTTACGGTTATATCAGCTTCTCCTAACGCTTTTTCGGCCTCTTTACCAGTAAGTTTTTTACTTCTTAAATCAATTAGCATACAGTGATTATCTGTGCCTCCCGAAATAATTTTATAACCTTTTTCAATTAATGCTTTAGCCATAACCTGAGCATTTTTTATTACTTGAACGCAGTAATGCATATATTCATCACTTAAACATTCGCCATACGCTATTGCTTTAGCAGCGATAACATGCTCTAAAGGTCCGCCTTGTGTTCCAGGAAAAACGCCCATATCTAAACAAGCGCTCATCATTTTTAATTCACCTTTTAGCGTTTTTTCACCCATTGGATTTTCAAAATCTTTACCCATCATAATCATTCCTCCTCTAGGGCCACGTAATGTTTTGTGAGTTGTAGTTGTTACAATATGGCAATGTGGTAATGGATCATTTAAAATACCTTTAGCTATTAAACCAGATGGATGAGAAATATCTGCTAATAATATAGCGCCAACCGAATCCGCTATTTTACGTAAGCGCACATAATCCCAATCTCTTGAATAGGCTGATGCACCACAAATTAACATTTTAGGTTTCTCTTTTTTAGCGGTCTCTTCAACTTTATCGTAATTGACTTTTCCAGTTTTTTCTTCAACGCCATAAAAAGTAGCACGATATAACTTTCCTGAAAAATTAACCGGAGAACCATGTGTTAAATGTCCACCATGCGATAAATCAAAACCTAAAATTGTATCTCCAGGTTTAAGACAAGCCAACATAACTGCTGCATTTGCTTGCGCTCCAGAATGTGGCTGCACATTTACCCAAACTGCACCAAATAATTCTTTTGCTCTGTCAATTGCTAATTGTTCTACTTTATCAACTACTTCGCAACCTCCATAATAACGCTTATTTGGTAAACCTTCAGCATATTTATTTGTTAAAACGCTTCCCATAGCTTTCATTACTTGGTCGCTAACGTAATTTTCGCTAGCAATGAGTTCAATACCTCTTGTTTGGCGTTCCTTTTCTTCTTTAATTAGTTTGAAAATTGCAGTGTCTTTTTTCATAAGTTTTATTTTTTTTCAGTATTAAATTTTGAATAGAGTTTTGATGTGGCTATAGTAAAAAAGGCGACTAATGGCGATTGAGCAATACCCATTAACCATCGGCTAAATGTATATTCATCTCCTGATAGTTGAACTTTAATTATGTAATTATAAGCCATGGTTATACTTGCTAAAATGAGTAACAAAGCATAAATATAAACAATCCATTGTGTTATTTTTTTGTTGTCGCAAATATTTTTTGCAGAATAAAATGAAACTAAAAAATAGAGAATAAAATAGAGAATAGTTAAGGGATATTTTAAATAATAAATAGTTTCATAATCAAAATTTGATAAAAAACGTAAGCTTTCCGGAATTAGAATATCGTTATTATGATAGTATAATTTATAAAGTTGATTGTTTATATTAACAAACAGAAACTCTCTGCTAAAGCCTAAAATAGCAAATAAACTAAAAAATATAGCGTATTTTAAAACGGATTTCATTAACTTATTTTTTGATTTGCAAATTTATTCACCCAAAGCATCCAGAGGCCAAAAACAAAGCTATACGCTATAAATGTAAATGTGTAAGTGTGATTAAAATTAAGATAATCTGGATAGTAAAATGCAATAAGTGCTAGGCCAACGATGCGTATAACATTTAAAATATAAACCAAAATTATTCCCAATGGTAAGTACCAAAGTTTATTTTTTAGGTTTCCGGGATAAGAAATTATAAAAATGGCAAATAAAAAAATAAGTGTAATACCATTACATGGACCGCCTATCCAAACGCCATTTGATCCATCAATCCCGAATACTTGAAAATCATTAACTTCTCTACTGGCAAAGGTTTTATAATGTAAAATATCAAAAATTGCAATGCAAAAATTGATAATAATTCTAATAAAATATTGGTCAAAAAAACTGTATTTTTTTAATATTTCATAAATAAAATAGCAAGAACCATAAAGAATTAATGCCTTTATAATAAATTTATGAAATGTATTTAATTTACCAATAATCATGTTTTTTTATTAGATTAATCTTAAATAAAAACCCCCATAATTAGGGGGTTATAATATTTTATAATGTTTTTTTGTTTTTTTGTTTGGAATATAATTTTGATCCTCCATATAAAACCCCTGCTGCAATTAATATGGATATTCCACCATCAATAGGAATACAAGGTGGTGGCCAACATGCAGCTCCACCAGTCGGCGGCGGAGGAGGCGGAGCAGAAAAGCATGAAATATAAGTGCTTAAAGTAAATAGGACAATTATTTGTATTTTCGATTTCATTAATAACTAAAATATATGGGTATAAATGTAACTAATTAAAATTGTAACGACAATTGTAGTGTGAAAATCGTGCCAAATTATTATATTTGACAACCTATTTAGTATTGTGAGCCAAAAAAAGAATAATTCAAGTTTAAATATCAATGACCTTAAAGTAATTTGGAGGGTTTTTACCTCAAATTGGTATATTCCCATTTTGCTTGTTTCGATATTTTATGTAATTGGTTATTTTTATGTTTATAAGCTAACCAATGTTTACCAAGCTTCTGTTGAGTTATTAAAGTCGAATGATACGTATTACAAAGAGAATTTAATTACTGACAACGGTTTTTATGGTGGAACACAAAGTTTTATTGATAACTCAAATGAAATGAGAATCATTAAATCGTTTGACTTAATGAAAGAAACTGTAGAAAAATTAAAAGACCGTTTGCAAGTGTCTTATTTTTTGATAGGTAGAGTTAGAACAACTGAGCAGTTTTCGGGAACTCCATTTCATTTGACTGTTAATAATATAAATCCAAATTTAATTGAGGGCTTAATAAATTTTAAAATTATTGACTACGATAAGTACCAATTGAAATATAATGTTAATGGCACTGATATTCTTAAAATTGGAAAGTTTGGAGAGAATTTTTTGGATATTGATTTTAATTTTTTGGTGGAGCGAGACGGAAGTTTTAATAGAAACACAGCTCCTCAATTATCCCAAATTGAATACCAGGTTGTAGTCCATGATTTAAATAATTTGGTATATAGCTATCAGCAGGCCTTAGAAGTTTTAAATCCTGATTATACAAACGTATTGATTTTATC
>CAIYSA010000187.1 GCA_903928655.1 uncultured Bacteroidota bacterium | reverse complement strand
TTTTATAAAAAATAATAATCATAGATAAAATACTACACCACATAAGTAATATTTCAGCTAATGCGAATCCTAATTGTTGGAATTTAAAAAACAAAAAACTCCACAAAAAATTTAAAATAAGTTGTACGCTAAAGACAAAAATTATTTTACTTTTTTCTAAATCTTTAGCTGTATTTAATACTAGAAATAAAGAAATTCCCATTAAAATATATAAGGTTGTCCAAACTGGCGCAAATAAATAATTGGGTGGATTAAATAATGGTTTATGTAATGTTAGATACCAAGTTGTTATACTTGTTGATGTAAAATAACCAGATATTGAACCCACTAATAGTGGTATTAAAATACAAATTAAAAGTTTAATGCCCTTTTTCATGATTCGTTTTTTTAGGTTTCGTTAAATGTGATTTGGGATTATTCACATGCTTTGCTAAAATACGCTTTCCTTCTTGCTTGACAGAATCTTGTTTTCTAAATCTCCAAACTATATCGCTAGCATACTTTCTTGTTTCCTCAATATCAACAATAGGTTGAGGATAATTTTTTCCAATTTCGCAACTATACAATTGTTGCTCAATAATTGAAAGTTTCCACGGTTCGTGTATTAAATGAGCAGGTATATTAATTAATTCTGGTAACCATTGTTTAATAAAAAGTCCATCTGAATCGTGATCTTCCGAATTTTTTATAGGGTTATAAATTCTAATTGTATTAATACCTGTTGTACCGCTTTGCATTTGTAATTGCGGGTAATGGATGCCAGGCTCGTAATCTAAAAACTGACGTGCTAAAAAATGTAGATCTTGCCAATCTTGCCATAAATTAAAAACAAAAAAAGAAACTACCATAGCTCGCATTCTAAAATTAATATAACCAGTTGCCACAAGGCAACGCATACAAGCATCTACAATTGGCACACCTGTTTTACCTGTTTGCCATGCTTTAATGTAAACTTCATTTTTAGGTTTTTTTAAAACATTATATGCACGATTTATATTTTCAAATTCGTAACGACATTCATCTTCAAATTTTTGTATAAAATGGCAATGCCAATGCAAGCGTGATACAAAATTAGTTAATGCCCTTTTATTATCACTCGTATTATAATGTTGTTTAGTATATTGATAAACCATTCTCATACTAATATTACCATAAGTTAAATATGGCGATAATCGGCTACACCCTTTTCTACTCAATAATGGTTTTGAAATATGCTTGCTGTAATTTACATAACGTGTTTTAATGAAACTATCCATGTATCTCCAAGCCCAGTATTCTCCGCCTTCTTGGAAATTTTTATTACGAGTTATAATTTCGATATTTAGATCTTCACCTTTTAATTGAGTATAAACATCATCTTCCAATTTTATTATATTCCAATTTGTTTCATCTACTATTTTTGGTGACTCCAGCATTTTTTTCTCCCATAATTCCTCCCAATTTTGCCTTGACTTTAATTTTCTAATAATACCGTTTGTTTGATATTCATTCCACATAATATTATTTCCTCTAAACAATTTCTGCATATTTTTATCTCTTTCAAACGTTAGCCCATTTCCAATTTCTTGTGATGAAAAAATAGTTGAAATATGATATGTTTTTATAAGCTCATTAAATACAAAATAGGTTTCATTGTGAAAAACAAAAATTTGAGATCCTATGTTTTTTAATTTAAGGTTCATTTCTTGTAAAGATTCGTATACAAATCTCCAATGCCTTATATCACTATCATGATAAGCCATTAAAGTGGGTTCAAAAATATAAATAAGTAATAGTGGAAGGTTTGATTGTTGCGCAAAATATAAAGGTTCATTATCAGTAAAACGTAAGTCGCGCTTAAACCATACGATATTTATAGTTTGCTTCAATTTATTTCTTAATCAGTTCTGATGGAAGCATATTTGGCTTAGCATATGTTAAACGCGATAAACGATTTGTTGAATGATAACTATCCAAACCAGAAGTTGTGATACTTCCGGCCTTTTCAACATCAATAACACCATCAAGTGTTAAACAGTTTTCAGGAACAAAAACTTCTATTACTTTTCCAATAATCAAAATGGTACCGTTAATTTTCAAATCATGACGTTCAGCAAACTGTAATCCAAATTTTATATGACTTTCTTTTACAAAGGGTGATTTTATTTTATTATGAAACTCAGGTGTTAAACCTACTTCATCAAATTCGGAAATTTCTTTAGGATATCTAGCTGATGTTTGATGTGCTTTTTTATAAATATCTTTATTAATATGATTAATTGTATAACAATTTGTTTCTAAAAGGTTTTCTAAAGTATGACGATTTACAGAATTTGGTCTAATAATCATACCAATTAAAGCAGGGTTTGCACCAATATGAATTACAGAATTAAAAATTGCCAAATTTGTTTGACCTAAATTATTTATCGTACCTACAAGCGATACACTTTTAAATCCACTTAATGAATTTATAAACGCAGCTCTGCTTCGCTGCTCCATCATTACAATGTCTTGGCCTGAAAAATGTCTAATTATACTCATTATTTTAAAGTTGACATTCCGCCATCAACGTGCATTATTTGACCTGTAATCCAACTTGAATTTTCAGACAATAAAAATTCTGTAGCATTTGCAATATCCATATCGCTTCCAATTCGTTTTAAAGGATGGCGATTTGCACTTGCTTCTAATTTTTCTGGAGTATTAATTAATCTTTCAGACAACAGTGTGTTTGTTAATGAAGGGGCAATACAATTCACTCTAATTTTTGGCGCAAATTCAGCTGCCAATGCTTTTGTTAATCCTTCTATAGCACCTTTACTAACAGCAACACTCGAATGAAATGACATTCCTGTATTTACAGCGACCGTGCTATATAAAACAATTGACGGATTTTTAGACCTCAGCAAATTTTCTGAATAAAACTGAATACATTTAATTGCCGCTAAAACATTTAACTCAAAATCCGCTAAATAATCTTGTCTTTTTAACGCACGAAATGGTTTTAAATTAATCGAACCTGGACAATATACAATACCATCAATTCGGTTCGTAATTAAAGGTAAATCATCTTCCGACAAAATATCGTGTTTATAAAAATGGCTAAATGGAGCGTCTGGAACATTTCTAGAAATAGAAATAACAGTTTCTTTTTTTCGAATTAAGTTTTCAGCTAATGCTTTTCCTATGCCCGATGAGGCTCCAATAATTAAAGTTGTTTTCATTAAAGTTAAAACACCTCAACTCAAAAATTGTTTTGGAATTTTTAAACCAAAAACTAAAATTCTTTCTTAGCAGCAATCAACGTGTTTTTAATAAGTGAAGCAATGGTCATTGGCCCTACTCCACCTGGTACTGGAGTAATATAGGATGCTTTTAAAGAAACTTCATCAAACTTTACATCGCCAACTAATTTAAATCCTTTTGTAATTGTTGCATCGTCAACCCGATTAATGCCTACGTCAATAATAACAGCACCTTGTTTTACCATATCAGCAGTAACAAAATTTGGTTTACCAATAGCCGCAATAATAATATCTGCTTTTAAAGTGTGTTCTTTTAAATTTTGCGTATGACTGTGACAAAGCGTTACTGTACAATTTCCAAAGTTTGTATTTTTAGCCATTAAAATACTCATCGGTGAGCCAACAATATTACTGCGACCAATAACAACGCAATGCTTTCCGTCTGTTGGTATATTATAACGTTCTAATAATTGAACAATTCCAAATGGTGTTGCACTTACATAAGTTGGTAAATTTAAAACTAAACGGCCAACATTTATAGGATGAAAACCATCCACGTCTTTACTTGGTTTAATAGCTTCAATAATTTTTTGTTCTGAAATATGACGAGGCAAAGGTAATTGAACAATATATCCATCTATATCAGCATCATTATTTAATTCTTCAATCTTGGCCAATAATTTTTGTTCCGAAACATTAGGTTCAAATCTTACTAATGTAGATTTAAAGCCAACATTATCACAAGCTCTTACTTTATTATTCACATATGTTTGAGATGCCGGATCATCACCAACCAAAATAGCTGCTAAGTGGGGTTGTTTTTTTCCTTTAGCCATTAATTCTTTTACTTCAATTGCTATCTCTGTTTGAAGTTCTAGTGATATTTTTTTTCCGTCTATGAGTATCATTAATTATTTATATTTATAAAAAGTATATTGATTCATACCATGCAATAGACTATTTTCTAAAGTCATTTTACTTGTTGCTTTTACATATTTATTTTCGAATATTATTGTATCATTTGTCGGTTTTGGTCTACTAATAATTTTCCAAGTCATTTTACCAATAAACAATGTAAAGAGACTTTTTTTAACCTTTCCTGCAACCTTAATATCGCAACCTTTAAAGCCAAAAGCACGGTAAATTCCATTATCATTAAAATCAATATCTAAAGAATGTGTACAATTGACGCTAGAATTAGTTTTCCATTGACCTATAAATTCAGAATTTTTCTTCGATACCTTTCTACAGGTTGAAAAAAACACACACATTATAAATAAACAAATTACTAAGAGTGCTTTTTTCATTTTCATCACATTAAAAAATATTACATTTTAGGCATTCCACCTGGCATTTGTTTCATTAATTGAGCCATTTTATTTTTATCGCCCATCATACGCATCATTTTACGAGTATCTTCAAACTGCTTTAGTAATTTATTAACCTCCATTATAGTTTGTCCACTTCCTTTCGAAATACGCAAACGACGTGATCCATTT
>CAIYSA010000186.1 GCA_903928655.1 uncultured Bacteroidota bacterium | reverse complement strand
TTTTTTATTATAATCAATCATTTTTGTTAAATTTTTTGCTTTTTGAGCAGAAATACATGCATTATAAAAACTAGCAGTATCTTTTTTTCCTGTCATTAATGAGTTCATTATAGCAGCTTTGTAAAAATATTCGGCTGATTTATCAAAATCTTTAGCCTTATATTTTCCTACTGCAATATTTGATGATTCAAATTTTAGTTGACCTGCAACGTTTGCTAATTTTAAATCATCTTCACTTGGCATATTACCACCTTTCATCACATTCATAATGTTATCAAAATATTTTGGGTCAACTTCCTTTATTTTATCTAAAGCATTTCCTGCTTCTTCAAATTCAAATAACGGAGTTAAGCCATATGCAGCCTCAATTCTAGCATTTTTATCTGTTACTGTTGCTTCTAATTTTTTTTGTTCTGCTCTTAAATTGTATTGATAAATATTATACATAATGCGACATTTATACGCATATGTTTTTGCTTGATTTTTTGTTTCTTCATTTGCAGTAGCTAAATCAATATTTTCTTTAGCTTTCTTTAAATAATCAAAATCTGGTTTATCGTTTAATGTTGATTCATAATCATTTAATGCTCTCCAAGCATTTTGAACTTTTGCTTTTTGTGCAACTCCTAATAATGGTAAAGCTGCTAGCGCTAATATTTGAATTGTTTTTTTCATGATTAAATTTTTATACTTTTTTGTTTTACTATTTTAATTCCAATTATAGATAACAAATTAGACGATTTCAGATTTTAAATAAACTATTAATTTGAAATCTTCTAATCTGTAAATCGTATTTAATCTTCTTTCTTTTCAGACGTTTCATCTCCTTCTTTTCCATCATTTTCATTGGGAGTTCCTGGATTAATCGGAGATTCAGCTATTTCTGATTCTGTAGTTGATTCTGCTGATGTTTCTGCTACTATCTCTGCAACTTCATCATCTTCGTGGTCAACTTTGGTAATAGCTGCTATACTGTCACTATCTTGTATATTAATTAATTTAACACCTTGTGTAGCACGACCCATAACTCTTAAATTAGAAATCGCCATACGAATAGCAATACCATTTTTAGTTATAATCATTAAATCATTAGCATCCGATACAGATTTTATTCCAACTAAATTTCCTGTTTTTTCAGTAATATTAATTGTTTTAACTCCTTTACCACCACGGTTTGTAATACGATATTCGTCAATATCCGAACGTTTACCATATCCTTTTTCAGAAACTACTAAAACGTTAGCTTGCATATCGCTAATACAAATCATACCAACAACTTCATTCGTACCGCCTTCATCGTTTAAGTCAATTCCTTTTACACCACTTGCATTTCTGCCCATTGGTCTAACTTTAGCTTCAGGAAAACGACAAACTTTACCCATTTTGGTAGCAATCATAATTTCATTATTACCATTAGTTAAAGCAGCTTCTAATAAAACATCTCCTTCACGAATTGTAATAGCGTTGATTCCATTAGCACGTGGACGAGAATAAGCTTCTACTGAAGTCTTTTTAATAATACCATCTTTAGTACATAATATAATAAAGTTGTTTTTGATATACTCTTCGTCATTTAAGTTTTTGATATTAATAAATGCTTTTACTTTATCATCCGGAGCAATACTTATAATATTTTGAATTGCACGTCCTTTAGTATTTTTTGCACCTTCAGGCACTTCGTATGCTCTAATCCAATAACATTGTCCTTTTTCTGTAAACAATAGTATGTAATTATGAGTAGAAGCAATAAACATGTGTTCTACAAAATCTTCGTCACGCGTTGCTGTTCCTTTGCTTCCTCTTCCTCCACGGTTTTGAGCGCGGTAATCGGCAAGGTTTGTACGTTTCATATAACCTAAATGAGAAATAGTTATTACTACATCTTCATCAACAATCATATCTTCAATTTTTAAATCATCACCAGCATAAACAATATCCGTGCGGCGTTCATCACCATACTTATCTTTTATTTCAACTAACTCTTCTCTGATAATTTTAAATCTTAATGTTTCATCATTTAAAATATTTTTTAAGTGAGCAATAGTCAACATTAATTCATTGTATTCCGCTGTTAATTTGCCAACTTCAAGTCCAGTTAATGTTCTTAAACGC
The DNA here is from genome assembly GCA_903928655.1 of uncultured Bacteroidota bacterium. Classification (GTDB taxonomy): domain Bacteria; phylum Bacteroidota; class Bacteroidia; order B-17B0; family Aurantibacillaceae; genus UBA4416. The sequence goes on along the minus strand of CAIYSA010000186.1, from coordinate 2,305 downwards.
ATATCTAAAATAGCACGAGATTGAATCTCTGATAAAGAGAAACGAATCATTAACTCTTCTCTTGCAGTATCAGGGCTTTCGCTTTCACGAATGATTTTAATTACTTCTTCAATATTTTTTTGAGCAATTAATAAACCCTCTAATATGTGTGCACGTTTTTCTGCTTGTATTAATTCAAACTTAGTTCTACGAACTACTACATCATGTCTATGATCAACAAAATGATGAATCATATCTTTTAGGTTCAACATTTCTGGTCGGCCTTTTACAAGCACAACATTATTTACAGAAAAGGAAGTTTGAAGCGCAGAATATTTATACAAATTATTTAATACAACATTAGAAATGGCATCACTTCTTAATTCGTAAACAATACGCATGCCTTCGCGGTTACTTTCGTCACGAATTTCAGAAATACCTTCAATTTTCTTTTCATTACAAAGTTCCCACTGCCGCTTAATCATTTCGGCTTTGTTAATTTGATAAGGAACTTCTGTAACAATAATTCGTTCACGATTATTAACAGGTTCAATGTTTGCTTTTGCACGCATTACAATTTTTCCACGACCAGTGTGAAATGCATCTTTTACACCTTCATATCCGTAGATAGTTCCTCCTGTAGGAAAATCAGGTGCTTTAATGTGTTTCATTAAACCATCTATATCAATTTCATTATCATCAATGTAAGCTAAAATACCATCAATAACTTCTGTTAAATTGTGTGGTGCCATATTTGTAGCCATACCAACAGCAATTCCCGAAGCACCATTCATTAATAAGTTTGGAATACGAGAAGGCATTACCGTAGGCTCAGATAAAGAGTCGTCAAAATTTGGACGAAAATCAACGGTATCTTTTTCGATATCAGCAATCATTTCTTCAGTAATTTTACGGAAACGTGCTTCAGTGTAACGCATTGCTGCAGGTGGATCACCATCCATTGAACCATAATTTCCTTGTCCGTCTACCAACATATAACGTAAGCTCCAATCTTGAGCCATACGAACCATTGTATCATAAACAGAGGCATCACCATGCGGATGATATTTTCCTAAAACCTCTCCAACAATACGGGCAGATTTTTTGTAAGGACGATTATGTAAAACACCTAAATCTAACATTCCATAAAGTACTCTACGATGCACTGGTTTTAAACCATCTCTTACATCAGGCAAGGCACGTGATACAATTACAGACATCGAATAATCGATGTATGCTGTTTTCATTTCTTCTTCAATGTTAATTGGAATAATTCTCTCTCCGCTCATTTTCTTTAGTTTATTTCGTTTTTATGTTTATAATATATTATGATATTGAGATGAAATTTTGTCATTGATTTTAACAAACTTATGACACACTTTTTTCTACAATAAAAATTAAAATTAGTGTATGAAAATAGATATTTTATAGGTAATTCAGGAGTATAGTTATTAACAGTTTTGATGTTAAAAAAAATAGATTCAATAATATTAAAAACTGCCATAATCGGTTACTTTTGAATATGGCATAATATGTGGTTTTAAAAAAACGTGATATTTAACCAAATTAAAAATAAAGAACCAAAAACAATATAATTATGGAAGCAAAATTTTCGAAACGCGTAAACGATGTTTTAAAATACAGTAAAGACGAAGCGCTTAGGCTTGGGCACGATTATATTGGCATTGAACATTTAATGCTTGGTATGATTAGAGACGGCGAAGGTGTTGGAATTAGATTACTGAAAAATTTAGAAATAAATTTGAATGATTTAAGGAAAAATATTGAAAAAAGTTTACCAGTTTCAATGCGTAAATTAAATAGTTTGTCACATATTCCTTTAGTAAAACAGGCTGAAAAAACTTTAAAATTTACTTATTTAGAAGCAAAAGTTTTTAAAGCTCCGCAAATAGGTACTGAACATCTATTATTATGTATTTTAAAAGATAATGATAATGTTGTAACTAAAACTTTATCAAAATTAGGTGTTGATTATAATGCTGTAAAATTAGAATTAGAAGGCTTTATGGAAAATCCTAGTAAAATAGAGAACTCTACAGCTGGTGGTGATGAGGATGAAAATGAAGAGTCATTTAGTGCTAGTGGTTCTGGTACTTCTAAAAAACCAGGAGAATCAAAATCTCGTACACCCGTTTTAGATAATTTCGGTAGAGATTTAACTAAAATGGCAGAAGATGGAAAATTGGATCCTGTTGTTGGTAGAGAAAAAGAAATTGAACGTGTTTCTCAAATTTTAAGCCGTAGAAAAAAGAACAATCCACTTCTTATAGGAGAACCTGGAGTTGGAAAATCAGCAATTGCCGAA
>CAIYSA010000185.1 GCA_903928655.1 uncultured Bacteroidota bacterium | reverse complement strand
TTAATAAAATCTTTTTTTTAAGGCATTAATATATGTATTGAAATAATAAAAACATCTATTTTTTAAACTAAGGCTTGGGATTCCGAAAGTTTTTTTGATAAAATCGATGTAATTTGCATTATTCCATTTCTGAGAAGGTGTTAAATATTGGCTAAGCAATTTTTTATACAACAAACTCAATCCCAAAGTTTTTTCTGCAGGTAAATGCCAAATCATAAGATTAATATCTGTCGGTAAAACATCTCGATAAAAAACTGGGTTTGTCCAAATCCTCCTAATAAATTTATTAGCAACCCCTTCAACAAAAGCATTTTTATAAAATATGAAACTTAATACATGAGCCTCTTCATTAAACTTTTTTATGTTTTGTTCATTTTTCAATAATAATTTTGGCCAAAGTTCATCAAAATCTGAAAATATTTTTTTAATATTTTTTTGATTAGATAAAAAAAATTCGCCTCCAAAATATTTTGGAGTAACATCTATTTTATATCCTAAAAGTGATTCATATACATCCTTCATTCCAAGTCTATTTAACCCATTTACATCCTTATTTTCATCGTAAAACATATCGTAAGACATAAAACCGTTATCTTGAATAGCCTGCTTAAACAGGTCATTTGTTGGCTTTAAAAAAATACAATCAGAGTCTAAAAGAAGAAACAAATCCATCGGTTGATCAAAATTTTTAGAAATATACTCAAATATGGAAAATTCGTAAAATTGATTTCTCCAACGACCATGGTACCCAGTTGGTGTTTTATATTTAAAATCGGTTAGTATTATATCAACCTCTAATTGCTCTAATAATTTAAGTGTATCTATTTTGTCAATGATTGGAAATTGACTTGTATTGGTAAACAATAAATGTTTTTCAGTTTTATTTAATCTTTTGCTTGTTAAATAAAACGTAATCAGGCATTTCCAGTAAATCAATTGATGTTTTTGACTCGATGAACTAATTCCCGTTTGAGGATAATTACTTTCTTCCCCATGAGCATCAATGCAAAGCCAAGTACAAATGTAATTCATTCTATTTTTTATTTTTAAATAATTGCGAGGTAATTATTCGGGCAATATCTATTATAAAATATAATATCGGCATTGGCGTATGTTTTCTTGCCCATTTATACCTTGTCGAAAAATTTAGCGGAGAACGTATAGATGTAAAATTTGTAAACTTAAATAAACTGTTTGTATCATCAGTATATGATTTAACTATTGATTTAATAGAAACTATTAATTTAAACCCTTCATATTTACACCGTACAGAAAAATCATCATCTGCGCAATAATGTGGAAAATTAACTTCATCAAACAAACCAACTTTCTGGAGTGCCTCAATTGGTATTAAAACACCTCGTCCTGGCAACATATCACTTTCAATCTTTTCAAAATTAGTATCTAAATTTTTTACACTTTTATAAATATTATTATGTGCTTTATATTTTGCTAAATATTTATTCCATGTACCTCCAATAAATAATATTTTATCTTGATTTTTAATATCAACAGTTAAAGAACCAACCAAACATGGTTTATTTTCATAATAAATTTTCAATAAAGAGTTGAGGTAGTCACTATTTACTTCTAGGTCATTATTTAAAGTTAAAACAAAATCAGCGTTATTTGAAATTGCATATTGAACTCCTAAGTTTGTTGCTGCAGCCCACCACATGCTTTCATCGCCAGTTATAACAATTACTAATGGAAATTGGGTAGCGATTTTTTCTGAAGTACCATCCGTTGAACCATGATCAACGACTACAATTTTATACTTATGGAAATTTTGTTTAAGTAAACTTAATAAACATAACTCCGTAAAATGCCATCGATTAAATACTGGGATAATAATATAAATCAAATCCCGCTTTTTAAATAAGGTTGTCCTTTAAAAATCGAATTCATCCAATTTTTAAAATCAGAATCACTCATATTTCTAAATTGCACAGAATAACACATCGCAATAACCATCCATAATAAAATATTATTAATATTAAATGTATTTGGATCTTCTACCCATGAATAAATCCATCGAAATGTAAGATAAAGACCTAGAATCCTCAAAAAATTACTATTCGATTTTGCAATGGCTAAATAAGCCGCTTTTAAAAAAACTAATAAATACAAAATCAATCCTAATAATCCTGTCCAGGTAAAAATATTTAAAATAGACACTTCATTTGAATATCTTTCATAACGTCCGGTTTTCAATTCCTCGGCTGCATGTGTACCGAAAATCTCAGATTCATTGCCACGCGAGGGAGTTCTACCAATTAAAACATACTTGTTTTTAACCGCAGAAAAAATTACTTCTTTATATAAAAAAGTACGTGTATCTGACTTTAAATTTATTTCGTCAACTTGATTACCATCAATTCTTTTTTCGATATAATTTCCTTTTATGTATTTATCCATTTGAAATACATTAAAAATATTTGTTAGACCAAGTATTAAAAAAACAAAAGGTAAACTGAAACCAGATAAAAGAATTATTTTAAAAATTTTTAATTTCAAAAATCTCTTAAAATAAAAAAGAAAGCTCAGTAAAAAAGGAACCACAAATTTAATAACATTACTCCTAGCATCGAAATCAACTAATACAACAAATAATGAAATTAATAGGACCACCAACTTCCATTTTTTACTTAAATACGAATAAAATAAGATAAAAAAACTAATTGGAATTAAATAAAAACCATAACCATCTTTTTTAATAATAAGCATAAATACAAAAAAAAGAGGTAGGGCTAATTTTAACCACTTCGATAATATATGTTGAATGACATTCGGATTAGTAAAAACATAAACCGCAACAACAAGTATTAAAGCTAAACTATTATTTATTAAACTTTTAAAATCCCAATAATATTGGGCTTCAAAAACACCACGTACTATTGAAATTATTAACCACGCTAAATACAATTTAATAAATAGCAAGTTTTTGTTATTTATTGAATTATAATAATATTTTATTCCATTTAAAAAAAATAAAATAGTAATAAAAT
>CAIYSA010000184.1 GCA_903928655.1 uncultured Bacteroidota bacterium | reverse complement strand
TTTATTATTATTTAAATAATGGATTTTTTTGAAGAGAATTATATTACGTTTTTTAGTTTATTAAATAAACACCAAGTAAGATATATTTTAGTTGGCGGATTTGCAGTTAATCATTATGGGTTTAATAGATCAACTTCTGATTTAGATTTATGGTTAGACGACTCTAAAGAAAATAGACAACGTTTGGTGAACGCCTTGCAAGAAAAAGAAATTGTTGGCTGCGAAGCATTTCTTACGTACCCATTAATAGCAGGCTTTGCCGAAATACTTTTAGAGAATGGAATATATATTGATTTGATGGCAGACTTGCAACAATTTAAACAAGTCGATTTTAATGACTGTTATAAAATTGCAGTTAACCACAATTTAAATGAATTTAATCAATTAAAAGTATTGCATTTAAATCATTTAATTACAGAAAAAGAAAATTCAGAAAGACCAAAAGATAAAATAGACGCAGAACAATTAAAAAAATTATACAGATAGAAATATCATAATTTGAACTAAAAAATGGCAAACGAACTAGTTGAAGAGCATTTACAAAACGAATATAAATGGGGTTTTACAACCGATATTGAAGCTGATGAAGCTCCAAAAGGATTAAATGAAGACATCATAAGATTTATTTCTGCAAAAAAAAATGAACCTGAATGGTTACTCGAATTTAGGTTAAAAGCATTTCGTAATTGGTTAAATATGGTTGAACCCAATTGGGCTCATGTGCATTATACGAAACCAAATTTTCAGGATATTATTTATTACTCTGCTCCAAAACCAAAAAAAGAATTATCGAGCTTAGATGAAGTTGATCCTGAACTTTTAAAAACATTTGCAAAATTAGGAATATCAATCGATGAACAAAAACGCTTAAGCGGAGTTCAAAGTAACATTGCTGTTGATATAGTATTTGATAGCGTTTCTGTAAAAACAACCTTTAAAGAAACCTTAGCAGAAAAAGGAATTATTTTTTGTTCATTTAGTGAAGCGGTTCAAGAACATCCCGAATTAATAAAAAAATATATGGGCATGGTTATTCCACCAACCGATAATTTTTATGCTGCATTAAATTCTGCTGTATTTACAGATGGTTCATTTTGTTACATTCCAAAAGGTGTTCGTTGTCCAATGGAATTATCAACTTACTTCCGTATAAACGCTAGTGGAACTGGTCAGTTTGAACGTACCTTAATTGTTGCGGATGAAGAAAGTTATGTGAGTTATTTAGAAGGTTGCACAGCACCACAACGTGACGAAAATCAATTACACGCTGCCATTGTAGAAATTATTACACACAAAAATGCAGAAGTAAAATATAGTACCGTTCAAAATTGGTATCCTGGTGATAAAGATGGAAAAGGTGGAATATTTAATTTTGTAACCAAACGTGGAATTTGTTTGGAAGATAATTCAAAAATTAGCTGGACACAAGTAGAAACTGGCTCTGCAGTGACCTGGAAATATCCTTCAGTTATTTTGAAAGGAAATAATTCGGTTGGAGAATTTTATTCGGTTGCATTAACAAACAACTACCAGCAAGCGGATACAGGAACAAAAATGATTCATATTGGTAAAAACACACGTTCAACCATTATATCAAAAGGAATATCAGCAGGCTTTAGTAATAATAGTTACCGTGGATTAGTACAAATAAAAAAAGGTGCAAGTAACGCTCGTAATTTTTCGCAATGTGATAGTTTACTGATGGGCGATAAATGTGGAGCACACACATTTCCTTATATAGAAATAAAAGATAAAACAGCCGTTGTTGAACATGAAGCAACTACAAGTAAAATTGGCGAAGATCAATTATTTTATTGTAAGCAACGCGGTATTGATAACGAAAAAGCAATTGGGTTAATTGTAAACGGATACTGCAAAGAAGTATTAAATAAATTACCAATGGAGTTTGCTGTAGAGGCACAAAAATTATTAGCAATTAGTTTAGAAGGATCAGTAGGATAATAAGAGATTGCAAATTGAAAGATTACAGATTGAAAGATTAAAAAGATAATGGCAACAATTGAAAAATTTGAAGATTTAGAGGTTTGGAAGACAAGTATAGATTTGTGTTCAAATATCTATACACTAACAAATTCTGATTTATTTGCAAAAGATTATGGATTAAAAGATCAAATACGAAGAG
>CAIYSA010000183.1 GCA_903928655.1 uncultured Bacteroidota bacterium | reverse complement strand
CAGCAAGGCGTTAGCAAGGCGTTAGCACCCCAGCAGCAAGGCGTTAGCAAGGCGTTAGCACCCCAGCAGCAAGGCGTTAGCAAGGCGTTAGCACCCCAGCAGCAAGGCGTTAGCAAAAATAGTGAACTTACAGAGCCATTATCAGTTATACTTGCTACAGGGAAAGAATTAAAATTACTTTTATTTTTACATCAATTATGCGTAAATAATTTTTCACTAATAACCGACAAAGTAGAAACTAAAAACTTAAATGATTTTCTTGGAATAAATTCAAATAGACTAAGAAATTTAGTACTAAGATTGTCGAAAAAAAATTTAATAAAAGTTATTGTAAAAAATTGTAGTAAGGATAATGCATATAGAATTTTTGAATTTTCTAAAGAAATATATGACAAATTATTATCGAAAACAACTTCAACTAATACCAAAGATCACCCTCCTCAGGCGTTAGCAATCCCGTTAGCAAACCACAATGTAGTTAGTAGTAGTTATATTAATACTACTACATACATATCTGAAGAGTTTAAAAAAATAGATCTTTCACCATTAAGTGACATAGGGTTCGATAATTCACACATAATTCAAATTTATAGAGAGCATAAAAAAAATCCAGAACTATCTTTATCCGCAGATATTATCCAAAACTCCATTAATGCTTTTGCGTTTGATTTAAAACATAACAAAATAGCTGGTACCTTTAAAAATTCTCCAGCTGTTGTGCTAACTTCTCTTCTCAAAAAAGGTCAACCTTACTCTAGCAAGACCCCAGAAAAAGTTTTAACGCCCCAAGAAGAAGCTATGCAGGAGTATTTGCTAGCTCAGGAAAAAAAGCAGCAAAAAATTACAGAAATAAAAACAAAAGCTAGAGAACTTGCGCTTCAGGAATGGTTAGACTCTTTGTCGGAAGAGGAATTATTAAATTTTAACCAAGAATTACGACCTGATGGAATTCCAGATAGGATTTACCAAAAATCTAGAAGAAAAAAAGCTGAAGAGCTTGCAAAAGATTATTTCGATACGGTATTGTGGCCAAAACAACTAAAACAAATTTTAAACCCACAGGTAAGCTTAAACGAAACAGAGATTTAAACATGACAGAATTAACTAATACCCCACATGATAAAATTTTTCGCTTAAGCTTAAGCAATTTGGAGGTAGCTAAAGATTTTTTAAAAAATCATTTACCCAAACAAATTTTAAAAATAATTAATTTAAAAAATTTAACAGTTTGCCCAAACTCTTACATCACTGAAGAACTAGCTGAAAATTTATCTGATATTTTATATAAAACCAACGTAATTCATGGTAAGCAAGACTGCTATATCTACACCCTTGTGGAACATCAGTCGGTGCCTTTGTGGAATATGCCACTTAGGATCATGCAGTACCAATTGGCAGTAATCGATACTCATTTGCGCCAAAATCCTAAACAAAAAAAACTACCGATAGTCGTTCCTTTGCTGGTTTATAACGGCACAAAAAGCCCATATCCGCTAAGCTTAAACATCTTTGATTTATTTCATGATCTAGAATTAGCTAAAAAAACTTTTGCCAAGCCTGCATATTTGGTAGATGTAACTGCCATGTCAGATCTAGAAATTAAAAAGCACAACATTGTCGGATTACTAGAATTCAGTCAAAAACACATACGAGATCGAAAATTTTTCAAATTAACCATTAAAAATTTAACCTACATGATTAACCAGCTGTTAAATTCCGTACCAAATCAAGAAATTGCTAACAATAATTGGATTAAAAATTATATTATCGGAGTTTTACATTACGTATATTATTTTGCTAATATTGTAGATGACGCTGAATTCTACAAAGAATTAGAAGAAATAGAATTTATCAAGAAGGAGAATATCATGGGCGCATTGGCAAGAAAAATTGAAAACCAAGGTATACAAAAAGGCATGCAGCAGGGTATGCAACAAGGCATGCAACAAGGCATGCAACAAGGTATGCATCAGGGAATACAACAGGTAGCATTAAAGCTATTACAAAAAGGCATAGAACGTTCAGTAATTATTGAAACTACTGGTCTTTCAGCCCAGGAAATAGAGGAAATTAGCAATAAAAAAATGGATTAAATTTAACCTAAGCTTTTTTAGAAAATTTTAAATTAAGCAAAAAAGTTGTTGTTTAACATAAACTTAACGTTGTTAGCATTAAAACTAAAAATATAACCTAAAAAGCATTATTCATCTTAACAACTTAAAAATCTTTCAAATTAATTGTTATCTTGATAACTTTTTATTCTGGGTTCAAAAATACTAGCTTTAAATAGGTTATTTTGGATTTTATTTTTTT
>CAIYSA010000182.1 GCA_903928655.1 uncultured Bacteroidota bacterium | reverse complement strand
CTGGAACAACGATAATATTTTTATCATTTAAAACAGCATCTGCTTCAGGCATTGTAGGTCCATTTGCACCTTCAACAATTAATTTTGCTTGTATACTGTGTGCAATTTCTTCAGTAATTACATTTTGTAATGCTGCTGGTACTAAAACATCACATTTACAAGTTAAAATATCATGAGACGCAATTTCGGTTCCACCTGTAAAGCCTTTTAAAACTCTATTATTTTTAGAAGCAAAATCTAAAGCTGCCGCAATATCAATTCCTTTTTCATTATAAAAAGTAGCAGTGTGATCACCAATAGCTACAATTTTAATTCCTTGCTCGCTCAATAAACGAGCTGCATGAGAACCAACATTACCAAAACCTTGAACTGCCGCTGTAACTTCTTGAGGATTTAAACCCATTTTCTTTAAAGCAGCTAAAGTGTTAACCATTACGCCTCTACCAGTTGCAGCATCTCGACCTAAAGAACCACCAATAACAATTGGTTTACCGGTAATAACACCAGGACTATCCTCACCTGTAACTTTGTTAAACTCATCTAATATCCAAGCCATTTCTCTTCCGCTTGTTCCCATATCTGGAGCAGGAATATCTTTATTAACACCAAATACATCTTTCATTGAAGTGGCGTATGCACGAGTCATTCTTTCTAATTCTCCAACACTCATTGAACGAGGATCACATTTAATACCGCCTTTTGCACCACCATAAGGTAAATTTGCAACTGCGCATTTAAAGCTCATCCAAGCAGCTAAAGCCATAACTTCATCTTGGTTAACATCCATTGCATAACGAATACCTCCTTTAGAAGGACCTAGTACGGTTGAATGAACGATTCGGTAACCTTCAAATACTTGAATTTTTCCGTTATCCATCATTACTGGTAAACTTACTTTTACTTGTTTAATAGGGCTGCGAAGGATAGTGGCAACGTCTTCTGACATATTCATTAACTTTGAAGCAACATCTAAGCGAGCCAATACGGCTTCAAACATACTTTCGTGTGCTATTTCATTTGAGGTTTGTGCTGACATACTATTTTACTTTAAATTTTAGTGTTTAGTTGATTTTTGCGTAACAAAAATAATAAAAATACTTAGAGTGCATTCAATATTCATATAAAAGATACGCACCGCCATGATTTAATAACAAAAAATGGGATATCTAATATAAAAGCTATTTAGTTAATTCTATTGAAAAAATAGGTTTTTAACTTTATTGTTTTATTTCAAATAATAAAGTTTAAGGCGCTTTATTTTATCAAACTTAAATAAGCGTAAACAAAAGGCGATACAAATAAAAGACTATCAAATCTGTCTAAAATGCCACCGTGTCCGGGCATAATTTTTCCGGAATCTTTAATACCAGCTTGTCGTTTAAACATTGATTCAACTAAATCACCAAGCGTACCAAATACAGAAACTAGAATAGATATTACAATCCAATGTTTAAGAGCTAATTCGGGAAACCAATTTGCAATAATAAATGCACACCCAATATTTAAAATAAAGGCTCCAATTGTTCCTTCCCAGGTTTTTCCTGGAGAAATTCGTTCGAATAATTTGTGTTTTCCGATTAAACTTCCAACCAAATAAGCACCAACATCACTTGCCCAAATTAAAAGTATAATACCCAAAACATAATGAAAATTATAAGGTGCGTAATTGTTATACCAATAATTGGAAGCATTATTAAATGTAAATGCTCTGTCCATACATGTTATATTTAATAGTAACATAAATGGAACAACAGTATATAAAACGCCGGTAAAAGTATAAGCTAGATTTACAAAAGGATTTGGGTTTTTATCAAATAGAGTTAAAATAAATATTGAAAAAATAAAAACCACTAAAATTGAAAATATTGACTCTATCGGCAAAAAAATAGAGGCATTTGAGTTTGCAATAACGGCATACAAGAATAACAAAATCCCTAAAAATAAACCGACAATCTTATAGGGTTTGGCACCAAGTTTTTCTGCTAATTGATAAAATTCGATTAACCCCCAAATGGAAACTAAAAAAAACAGCGTAGAAAATGAAATATAGTTCCAACAAATACCCACTAATAAAAATACAACAAATACAGCTGCTGTAATTGTTCTGGTAATTAATGTTTTTAGATTTAATGCCATAAAAAAATCCCTTTCGTTTATAGAAAGGGATAGTTGTTTTTAATTTAAAATTATTCGGAAACTCTAATAGCTTCATAACATCTAACTTCACCTGCAGTTCCAAGGTAAGCAGCATCTATTGTTACTAATCCAATTTTTTTAATTTGTTCTTTTGACAATGGTTTTGAAGGAGTCCAAGTTTCATCAACTAATTTCAAATCAACATCTTTATTCAATAATATTTGATTTAATTGTTTTTGAGTTAGGTATACACATCCATTATTCTCTTCTTCGTCAGCAGCTATTAAAATAGTGCCAATTACCTTTAATTTAGGTACATCTGGCTTATACGTAAATTCCAAACCATCCTGAGTATTTTGTTCAATAAATTTTATTCCTAATAAATGAATATCTGCCATAATTGTTGTTTTTAATAAAGCACAATTTTAGCAATAAAATAGGTCTAAACAAACAAATAAAGCGTATTTATTTCAACCATTATGGTATTTTGTTGAAATAATAATGAAATTAGGTTAAAAAACGCGAAAATTAACAGTCAAATTAATTAGGGTACAATTAACTCTGGGGTAGTAATTACATTACTTTTATTACCAGCTTTATCGACTAAATAAATAACATATTTTATTTTTTTAATTTTTTTGCTATGTCTAAATTGCTGCAATCTCACACTTATTTCTCCACTAATTGGCTTTCCTTTATATGCATCTGATTGTGACTTTACAATATAATTACTCCTTAAAGTATCATTTGGAGAGGTTTTTAAAAATGCCCTATATTTTAAAGTAATAGTATCATAATAGTAATAAGTTGTAAATAAACTTAAAGTAGAATCATTTTCACCAACACCTATATCACCATTACCATCATTAAATAATATTTGCAAATCGGCTGATTCATCAGTGTAAGGAAAAAAATCTTTAAATTCAATAACGGGAGCAGTCGTGTATTGTTTTTTCTTAATACAAGAAAATGTTACTACCATAATTGTAATAGCAACAAATAAATATTTAAAAAAAGAGTTGTTCATCATAAATTCAGTATAAATTTACGAAATAATTTAATGCATTGAAACAAATTTCTAACATAGAAAAGCAAATATTTGAAATAAAGTCGGAATTTGATTTTATTGAAGCTTCAATTTCCGTTTTTCAATTCCAATATAATAATAATATTATCTACAAAACATT
>CAIYSA010000181.1 GCA_903928655.1 uncultured Bacteroidota bacterium | reverse complement strand
TTTAAAAACTGTAAAATTAATTAAGTAAAGTTGTTTTGAATTTTTATTATCTGCTTTATATGGTATTAATATATTCATATTAAATTAAAAAGGCTTTTTGAATTTCAAAAAGCCTTTTTTTATAAGAAAATAATATAATTTAATCTAGTTTAATTGTTTCCACAACATATCTTTTAATTGCGGAACATTATATCCTGTTTGTGAAGAAAAGAAAATATAAGGGATTTTAAATTTACCCTTCATGCGTTTATTTAAGTCTTTTTCAAGATCTGTAATTAATTCTTCATCAATTGTATCGCACTTAGAAATGCCTAAAATTCTTTGTTTATCAAGTAACTCAGGGTTATATTGTTTTAATTCGTTTAATAATATTTTGTACTCTTCGTAAATATTATCACTTTGGCAGCTTACTAAAAAGAGTAAACTTGAGTTCCGTTCAATGTGTCTTAAAAAACGAACGCCTAATCCTTTTCCCTCGCTTGCACCTTCAATAATACCAGGAATATCAGCCATTACAAAACTTTTATAATCACGGTATGCCACAATACCTAAATTTGGGGCAAGCGTTGTAAATGGATAGTTTGCGATTTCTGGTTTTGCGGCAGATACTACAGATAATAAGGTTGATTTTCCTGCATTTGGAAATCCAACTAAACCAACATCTGCTAATATTTTAAGTTCTAAAACAATCCATTCGTTTCTCCCTTCTTCACCTGGTTGCGAATAACGTGGGGTTTGATTGATGGAAGTTTTAAAATGAGTATTTCCTCTTCCACCTTTTCCGCCAGGCATTAAAATAATTTCCTGACCTTCTTCTGTAATTTCGCAAATAAAATCACCTGTTTCAGAATCACGCGCTATTGTACCTAAAGGAACATCTAATATTTCATCATCGCCTTCTTTACCAGATTTGTTTGATGAACCACCATCTCCTCCACCTTCAGCTATAATGTGCTTACGGTATTTTAAATGAATAAGTGTCCAAAACTGTCTATTACCACGTAAAATTACATGCCCTCCTCTTCCTCCATCACCACCATCAGGTCCTCCCATTGAGGTAAGTTTATCTCGGTGTAAATGTGTAGAACCCTTACCACCTTTGCCACTTCGGCAACAAATTTTTACGTAATCAACAAAATTATTATCCACTTATCTTTAGTTTTTAGTTATGAGTTTTTAGTTATTAGTTAAAGAACTACAGAACCAATACTTTTAACTGTAAATTATTTTTTCTTTTTTGTTATTTTTTTAGCAACAACTTTTTTCTTTGCAATGGCTTTTTTCACTATTACTTTTTTAGTTACTGCTTTTTTAGTAACCTTTTTGGGTACATTTTTTTTTGCAACTGCCTTTTTAATTACTTTTTTTGGAGCTACTTTTTTCACTATTACTTTTTTAGAAAGCCCCTTTTTAATTGGTTTTTTAGCATTTGCTTTTTTAATAATTTTCTTAGCAATTACTTTCTTAACTATTTTTTTAGCAGCTGTTTTAACAACTTTTTTGGGAGTCGGCTTAGTGATTTTCTTTATTGCTATTTTTTTAGCAACTTTTTTAACTACTACTTTTTTAGTAGGGGTTTTAGTTGCAATCTTTTTAATTGGAGCAATTGCAATTATTTTTTTTGCAACTGGTTTTTTAGGAGCTGCTTTTTTTATAGTTTTTTTGACAACAGGTTTTAGTTTAATTTCAGATTTTCTTACATCTTCAATGTCTTGTTTCAATTCTTCTGAAATTTCTGTAGCAACCTCAAAGTCATTTATTGTTAAATCTAAATGCTCTATATCGTTTTCCAAATTTGTTAATTCAATTTCTGCTTTTACAAAAATGATACGTTCTACTAAATCATTAAATATTTCTCCAACAGACCCAATTCCATGAATAGAATGAAATTTACCTTGTTCTGAGTAATATTTTTTTAATGGTAAAGTTTTAGTGTTGTATTCATTTACTCTATTGCGAATAATTTCTTCGTTTTGATCATCTGCTCTGCCAGATTCTTTTCCTCTTAATAATAAGCGTTTAATCAACTCTTCGTTATCAACTTCTAAAGCTAACATTGCTGAAATTGCTGTTCCTTTTTTTTGCATTAAATCATCCAATGCTATTGCTTGAGCTTGCGTGCGTGGAAAGCCATCAAAAATAAAACCATTTGAATTAGGATTTGCATCTAATTTGGATTCAATCATGCCAATAACTATTGAATCTCCAACTAAATCACCCCTATCCATTATTTGTTTTGCTTCTATTCCTAATTGTGTTTGTTGGGCAATTTCATTACGCAATATATCACCTGTTGAAAGATGTATTAATCCGTATTCTTCAATTAGTTTTTGCGATTGAGTTCCTTTACCAGCTCCTGGAGGGCCAAATAAAACGATGTTTAACATGTTGCTCATAAATTAATTGGTTAGTTTATTTTTATGTTGATTTTAAAACGAAAATATCTTTCATGTTTCTTCCTAATCCATCATAGTCTAATCCATATCCTACAACAAATTCATTAGGAATTTCCATCCCTACGTAATCCACACTAATATCTTTTTTGTATGCATCAGGCTTTAATAAAAAAGAGGCTACTTTAATTTTTTTCACTTCTTTTTTTGTTAAAAGATTTACTAATTTTTCTAAAGTTATCCCTGTATCAACAATATCCTCAACAATTACAACTGTTCTTCCTTTTATTTCTTCCGTTAAACCAATCATTTCTGTAACAGTTCCTGTGCTTGATGTTCCGTGATAAGATGCTAATTTTATAAATGAAATTTCACATTCAATAGTAACTTCTTTAAGTAAATCTGCAGCGAACATAAATGAGCCATTTAATACAACTAAAAATAACGGTTTGTCGTTTACTAATTCTGAATTAATTTTTTGAGCTAATTGTTTTACACTTTCTAATATTTTATCAGAAGTGATATACGGAACAAAGGTTTTATCTTTTAAGGTTACTGATTGCATTTTTGTTTTTAAAAACACAAATATAATAAACAATTTTGGAGTTTAAAGCCTTTATATTCAAGCTTTTTTAATTTTTCGGCTTCTAAATATTCTTCTATAAAATCAAAATTAATAATATTAAGTTCAAATCTATCCTTATAAAATTCCTTACATTTATAAACTTTGAAATTCGACTTAAAAAATATTCACGTAAAAGAAACCGTTTTTCTTTCTATTCCTCTTGTATTAACTCAAATTGGACATATTGTTACCGGAATGGTAGATACTTACTTTCTTGGTAAAATTGGAAAAACTGAGCAGGCTGCTTGTATTTTATCAAATAATCTATATATCTTATTATTGGTTTTTAGTATTGGTATGAGTTATGCCTTAACACCATCAGTTACTGATGCAAATGTAAGAGAAAGTGAAAGTGAAAAAGCATCATTATTCAAAAATTCATTATTCGTTAATATGCTAGTTAGTGTATTTTTGTTTTTGATTTTATTTTTATCGTCTCCTTTATTAGCCTACATGCAGCAACCAGAAGATGTTGTTAAGTTGGCTATACCATTTTTTAATGTACTCATTTTTTCAATTATTCCAGTTACATTGTTTTTCGTTTGTAAACAGTATAGTGAAGGTTTAAGCAACACTAAAGCTGCTATGTATATTAGCGTAATAGGAAATATTATTAATGTAATTTTAAATTATGTGTTGATTAATGGAAAAATGGGGCTTCCAGAAATGGGTTATATGGGTTCTTGTTGGGCAAGTTTTATTGCACGAGTGGCTATGGGAATAGGTTTTATGATTTTTGTTTTTAAAAACAAGCAGATTAACTCATTTGTAATTTACTTTAAAGAAGCTGTTATTTCAAGAAAAGAAAGTTGGAACTTATTTAAAGATGGTTTGGCCTCGGCATTACAATTTACATCCGAAGCTGCAGCATTTGTTATAGCTGGTTTAATGGCCGGTGTTTTTGGTAAGGAACAAATTGATGCACATGGCATTGCTTTAAGCATGGCAGCTTTCACCTATATGTTTGCGAGTGGAATTGGCAGTGCAACAACAATTAGGGTAAGTAATTATTTGTCGCAAAATAATTTAATAGAAGCAAAAAACGCTATTAATACCTCGTTTAAACTTACAATACTTACAATGGGGGTTTTGTTATTAGTATTTGTTTCGCTAAATAAATTACTACCCATTATTTTTAGTGATGATGCCGAAGTTATTTTAATGACTTCTAATTTATTATTATTTGCTGCAGCTTTTCAATTATTTGATGGTACGCAGGTTGTTGCTGTTGGCACCTTAAGAGGGTTAGAAGATTATAAAATACCAACATATATTGCATTAATTGGATATTGGTTAATTGCTCTACCGCTTTGTTATCTATTTGCCTTTAATTTCAAAATGGAGGTTTACGGCGTATGGCTTGCGCTGAGCATCAGTTTGTGTTTTGTGGCCGTTTTTATGTTTTGGAGAATAAATTACTTATTGAAAACTAAGTTTCAGTTTTAATTTATTATTTCATTTTTCCAATCCAATGCTGAAAATGGGCTAATTCATTTACGGAAGGCTTGTTTTCAAATAATCCAAAAACAGCACTGCCACTGCCACTCATGCATGCATAAAGTGCACCCGACTTATATAATTCAGTTTTTACTTGTTTCACAATTGGGTATTTTGAAAATATGGATTCTTCAAAATCATTTTTTAATTCTGTTTTCCAGGTTTCAATCGGCTGACTAATTATATCAATGAGTGATTTTTCGTTTTTTTGTGGTTTAACCAAACTATATGCTTCTTGCGTATTACTATGTACATTCGGATAAATGATTACAATCCATAAATGAGATAAATCAATTTTTATAGTTTGAAAAACATCTCCTTTTTCTGTTGCTAAAACAGGTGTGTTTTCAATAAAAAAAGCACAATCACTTCCTAATTGTTTTGCAATTTCTAATTTTATTTCCTTTGATAGTCCCAAATTAAATTGGGTATTTGTTAAATTAATAAAAAATGCAGCATCTGCACTTCCACCACCAAGGCCTGCGCCCATCGGAAGTGTTTTGTGCAAGTAAACATCAATATACGGAACTGAAACTTTCGCTTTTATTAAATGATAAGCTTTAAATAATAAATTATCTGCTATGTTTCCATTAATAGGAAGCCCACTTAAAATTAGGTTAAATTCTAATTCTGATTTTTTGTTTTCAATTATTTCTAAAGCTTCATTCCATGCCACAGGATAAAAAATGGTTTCAATATTATGAAATCCATCACTTCGTTTTTCTGTAATACGAAGTCCTAAATTTATTTTAGCATTTGGAAAACAAATCATTAGTTTAAAAAATTTGAGATACGATTTATTTTGATTTTTCAATCACCATTCCAAAATCCATAATCAATGGTAATGGGTTATTACGCATGCCTTGTTCAAATGTGAATGTGTATTTTCCAATTTGTGGGAAACGAACATTTTTCTTAACTAAAATTTTATTATCAAAAATATCGCCAGCACCATGCCCCAACCATTCTCCTTTTGGATTTGCTAATATACATTCTAAAGTATCAATGCTATATTTCCCGTCAGGATAAGTAGTGTTTAAAAATAAAAATAAATTACTAAATGGATATGAGTCTGCATGGCGAACAGTTAAATAAACATTATTTAATGTGTTATTATCTTTTATATCAATATCAAATGATAATTTATTGTTTTTATTCCATCCGTCTTCTGGCAAAGTTGTGTATTTACTAAAAACGGTATTTTGATTACAAGCCGAAATAAAAACTGCTAATAGTAAGCAAACAGCTACTATATGTTTTCTAAGCAACAGGTGGATTATCATTTTTAGGTTTTGGTTTATGGTTATGTACAGGTATTTTCCTAGGCGCTGCAGGTTTAGCATTTGGGTTATTATTTGTTTTTGGTTCCCCTGCATTTTGTTTCGGTCTATTTTGTTGATTTGGATTCGGTTTATTTGTTTGATTAGGATTAGGATTTGGTTTGTTTTGTTGATTTGGATTCGGTTTAGCCGTTACCACTGCATTTACATTCGGCTTGGCGTTCGGATTTGGCTTGCGATTAGCGTTGTTTTTGTTTTTATTATTGTTAGCTTTTTTACGATCATCAAATCGAGTTAAAGAATCTTGCCCAACAACATTTTCATAATCTGGCAATTTAGCTTCCGCTATATCTTTAAATTGTTTCGGTTCTAATAAATCTGCAGGTTTTTTATCTTCAGCATTTAATTTAAATATTTCTTTAGTTCGTGCAATAGTTAGCGGGATAAAAACATCTGGCTCAGATGTGTAGCTCCACCATATAATACGTTTAAAAATATCTGTTTTTTGGTGAAATGCAAATCCTTTGTCGGTGGCAAGTCGCTTATTATCAATTTGCGGAAATTCTTTTAAGGCATCTAAATAACTATCTAATTCGTAATTTAAGCAGCATTTTAGTTTACCACATTGCCCAGCTAATTTTAATGGATTAAGTGATAATTGTTGATAACGCGCTGCAGATGTAGAAACTGTTCTAAAGTCATTTAACCAAGTTGAACAACATAATTCTCTCCCACAAGATCCAATAGCACCAAGTCTTGCAGCCTCTTGTCTAGCTCCAATTTGTTTCATTTCAATACGAACTTTAAATTCGTTTGCCATTACTTTTATTAATTCTCTAAAATCAACTCTTCCATCAGCTGTGTAATAAAAAATAGCTTTGCTTTTATCACCTTGATATTCAACGTCGCTAATTTTCATTTGCAAGTTTAATTTCAAAGCTAATGTTCTAGCTTTAAACATGGCATCAACTTCTAATCCTTGCGCTTCTTTCCATTTATCAATGTCAGTTTGTTTTGCTTTGCGGTATATTTTTTTTATTTCTTCGCTATCGTAACTAACGTTTTTCTTTTTGAGTTGAATTTTCGCCAATTCTCCAGTAATTGAAACAACGCCAATATCATGACCTGGAGAAGATTCAGTTGCTACAACATCTCCTACATTAAGCGTTAAATTATTTACATTACGGTAAAATTCTTTTCTCGAATTTTTAAAGCGAATCTCAACAACATCACAAGGGGTTTGACCTTCTGGCAAACTCATGTTTCCAAGCCAATCAAACACATTTAATTTATTGCAACCACCACTAGTCCCGCATGAGCCATTGTTGTTACAGCCATTAGGTATTCCTGTTGAATTATTATTTCCTCGCCCCGATGAGCAACTTGTACATGACATATTTATATAATTGTATTAAACAACTTAAATAAGTTTTTAATAGATTAATTTAATTAAAACCTTAATGAAACAATTTTCATTAATGTTGGATAAATATACTCAATTTTTTAAAATTAATTTAGTGTTATCCTACCATTTTTTCACTAGTAATACTTTATATTTAGGCCTTTATAAATAAGTAAATTATGGTAGCATTTATAACCGGCGCAACATCAGGTATTGGAAAACAAACAGCAATTGAATTTGCTAAAAATGGGTACGATATCGTTATAACAGGCAGAAGACAGGATAGATTGTTAGTGCTAAAAACTGAATTAGAAAACGAATATAAGGTTCAGGTATTAGATTTGTGTTTTGATATTACCATTGAAAAAGATGTTGAAAATGCTGTTAATTCTTTATCGGGTAAATTTCAAAATATTGATTTCTTAATAAATAATGCAGGTTTGGCGGCAGGAATGGCTCCAATTCAAAATGGAAATATTAGCCATTGGGAACAAATGATAAATACTAATATAAAGGGCTTACTTTATGTTACAAAACATATTTCTAATAAGATGATTGAACAAAAAAAAGGCCATATTATAAATGTTGGTTCAATTGCGGGTAAGGAAGTTTATGCCAATGGAAATGTATATTGCGCTACTAAGCATGCTGTAGATGCTTTAAACAAAGGAATGCGGATTGATTTATTACCGCACGGAATAAAAGTTTCAGCGATAAACCCAGGAATGGTTGAAACAGAATTTAGTATTGTTCGTTTTGATGGTGATGAAGAAAGAGCAAAAAAAGTATATGAAAATATAGTTCCTTTAAAGCCTCAAGATATTGCTGAAACCATTTATTGGATGGCGACACGCCCCGCTCATGTCAATATTAATGATTTAATTATTATGCCAACTATTCAGGCAAATGCTACAACTATTTTAAGATAATTGACTCTATCTATTTAATCAATTACAATGGAATATTACCGTGTTTTTTCTTCGGTAACACAGCAACTTTATTTTCTAACATTTTAAATGCTTTGATTAATTTCTCACGGGTGTCCTCAGGTTTAATTACCTCATCAACGTAACCTCTTTCTGCAGCTCTATAAGGGTTTGCAAAGTGCTCAATATATTCTTTTTCTTTTTCAGCTAGTTTAGCAACAGGGTCTGAAGCGGCAGCAATTTCATTTTTAAAAATAATTTCAGCTGCCCCTTTTGCACCCATTACTGCAATTTCTGCACTTGGCCAAGCATAATTCATATCGGCCCCAATGTGTTTACTATTCATTACATCATAAGCTCCACCGTATGCTTTACGAGTAATAACTGTAATGCGAGGAACAGTTGCCTCACAAAATGCATAAAGTAATTTGGCACCATTATTAATAATACCATGCCATTCTTGATCTGTACCTGGTAAAAATCCTGGAACATCTTCAAAAACTAATAATGGAATATTAAAACAATCGCAAAAACGAACAAAACGTGCTGCTTTCGTGGATGAATTATTATCTAATACACCTGCTAAAAAGGCTGGCTGATTCGCCACAATACCAATGCTTTTACCTGCTAATCGTGCAAAACCAACAACAATGTTTTCTGCATAATTTTTATGAACTTCTAAAAAACTGCCTTCATCAATTGTTCCTTCAATTACTTCTCTAATATCGTAAGGTTGATTAGCGCTTTCTGGAATAATATTATTTAATGCTGTTCTTTTTTCATTTCCATTACTTTCATAAGGTACACTTGGTGCGTCATCTTCGCAATTTTGAGGCATGTAACTCAATAATGCTTTTATGTTATTAATACATTCAATTTCATTTGCACACGAAAAATGAGTTACTCCTGATTTTGTTGAATGAGCTGATGCTCCTCCTAACTCCTCAGAAGTTACCTCTTCATGCGTTACTGTTTTTACAACATTTGGTCCTGTTACAAACATGTAGCTTGTATTTTCAACCATCATAATAAAATCTGTAATTGCAGGACTATAAACAGCACCACCAGCGCAGGGTCCCATTATTGCAGATAATTGCGGGATAACCCCAGATGCCATTGTATTCTTGTAAAATATATCAGCGTAACCACCTAAAGAAACAACCCCTTCTTGTATACGAGCGCCACCACTATCATTTAACCCAATTAATGGAGCACCATTTTGCATAGCTAAATCCATTATTCTGCAAATTTTTTCGGCATGAGTTTCAGATAATGAACCTCCAAAAACAGTAAAGTCTTGCGAAAAAACATAAATTAATCTTCCATTTACTTTTCCATATCCAGTTATAACACCATCACCTAAATATTTTTCACGATCTAATCCAAATTCAGTTGAACGATGGGTAACAAACATCCCAATTTCTTCAAAACTGCCTTCATCTAATAAAAAATGCAAACGTTCGCGTGCTGTGAGTTTTCCTTTTTTATGCTGAGAATCAATTCTTTTTTGACCACCGCCTAATAAGGCTTCGGCTTGTTTTTCTTCTAGTAAAGATAATTTTGAGTTCATATCATTTATTTTTATTTGGCTCATTGGAGCTAATGTAGTATCCATAAATTTTAAAATTTAAATATACAATTTTGAAAATAAGTAAGCTTCAATTTTTTCGTCTTTTTTTAATAATCCACCTTCAATTAATCCTTCATTTTTAAAGTCATTTTTTAACAAGGTTTTCATCGATCCTTCATTGCCTTTAAAAACAACCGCCTCAATGCGATTCAGATGATATGTTTTGTTTAAAAAGTCTGTAAATACAAATAATATTTTAGTCATTATTCCTTTATTCCAGTATGATTCGGAAAGCCAATAGCCAATTTCATCAGTAGTAGCATTTATTCCATATTTACTTTTTAATCCTATTCCGCCAACTGCTTCGCGCTTGGAATTTAAAATATGGTAATGCATAATTTTACCGTGCTCTTTATTTAGCTTTTGGCAAATAGTGTAAAAAGCCTCTGCGTCAGATAGTAAATAGGGTGAAGGTAATTTTAGCATATACATCTCTATAGAAGGATTATTGAGATGTATAGTTATATCTTTTAAATGCAAAGGAGATACTTCTTCCAAAAAATAATGGTCGTCTATTATAATAGTAGAAGACATTTTTTTTATTTTTTTGG
>CAIYSA010000180.1 GCA_903928655.1 uncultured Bacteroidota bacterium | reverse complement strand
CTTATCACAAAAAGAAGATTATACTGAGGCGGCCGTAAATTTATTTAAATATTTACGTGAATTTTATTAAATCGACATTGATGTTATTATTGCCGATTATTTACCAAATATAAATTTGGGAATTGCCATAAACGACCGGTTGAAACGTGCTGCCTATAGATTGTAATTGTTTAAATAGTAAAACCAGCTTTTTCAGCAGGATAAGCATTGAAAGTTCCCATTGCTTTAGCAATTAAACTATTTTCTCTATTTACACAAAAAATATCGCCACTTACAATTATTAATCGATTTCCTTTTTGTTCAACTTTACCAATACCGTGTAAATTATCATGAAGAAATGCTGGTGCTAAAAAATTAATTTTAAATTCTATTGTTGATACTACTTTATTTTCTTTTTCAACAACCGATAAAGCTGTAACGCCTAATAAACCATCCATTAATGATGAAATTACGCCACCGTGAGCCGTAGCAGGTGTTGCTAAATGTTTTTGTTTAACCGTTAAAAAATAATGAACTAATCCAGGTTCTATAATTTCGAAATGCATTCCGATAGTTTTACCAAAATCATTATGAAAATTATACTGTTCTATCAATGTCATAATATTTTCAAAAAAAAACCTTAAACAGATAATATTTAAGGGTTTTTCTAGTTAGTTTATAATTTATTTAAATTAAGCTTCTTGTGCGACTTTTGGGGCAGCGGCTAAAATTTCTTCATTAGCTGCGGATGCATATTGATCAAAGTTTTTAATGAATTGTTCTGCTAAATTTTTAGCCTTAGCATCATAAGCGGCTTTATCAGCCCATGAATTACGAGGATCTAAAATTTCTGAAGGAACATCCTTACATGTTTTAGGAAATTGTAATCCAAAATAATTAGTTACTCCCATTTCTACTTTATCCAATTCCCCAGTTAAAGCTGCTGTAATTAATGAACGCGTATATGCTAATTTAATACGACTACCAACACCATAACTTCCGCCTACCCAACCTGTGTTCAATAACCAAACGTTTACATTACCTTTTTTTAATTTTTCGCCTAATAACTCAGCGTATTTTGTTGGATGCAATGGTAAAAATGCTTTACCAAAACATGCAGAGAAAGTAGTTGTAGGTTCTGTAATTCCCATTTCAGTACCTGCAACTTTAGCAGTGTAACCAGAAATGAAATTATACATCGCTTGTCCAGTTGTTAACTTAGAAATTGGAGGTAAAACACCAAATGCATCAGCCGTTAAAAAGAAAATGTTTTTTGGAACATCTCCAATTGCTGGAGTAACTGCATTTTCAATATAATTAGCTGGATAACTTACACGCGTGTTTTCTGTGCGGGTAATATCAGCGTAATTTACAGTTGTTGTACCTTCGTAATAATTGATGTTTTCTAATAATGACCCAAATTTAATTGCACTGAAAATTTGTGGTTCTTTTTCTGCTGTTAAATCAACACATTTTGCATAACAACCACCCTCAAAATTAAACACTGAATTATCGGCCCAACCATGTTCATCATCACCAATTAATTTACGACTCGGGTCAGCACTTAAGGTTGTTTTTCCTGTTCCTGACAAACCAAAGAAAATAGCAGTATCGCCATCTTTACCAATGTTTGCAGAACAATGCATTGATAAAACTTTCTTTTCGTGAGGTAAAATATAATTTAATACTGAAAAAATTGATTTTTTAATTTCTCCTGTATACGCCGTTCCACCAATTAAAATTGTTTTTTTAGTGAAATTAATGATGGCAAAGTTATGTTGACGAGTTCCATCAATTTTAGGATTTGCCATAAAACCTGGTGCATTTATAATAACCCATTCGTGCTTAAATGTTTTAATTTCATCTTCAGTTGGACGTAAAAATAAATTAGAAGCAAATAAACTAGCCCAAGGAGTTTCAGTTACAACACGAATATTTATACGAAAAGTTGGATCAGCACAAGCAAATGAATCTTTAATCCAAACTTCTTTATTACCTAAATAGGCTAACATACGATTATGTAAAGCATCAAATTTATCAGACTCAAAACGGTTATTTACATCACCCCACCAAACGCTATCTTTTGTTTTTTCGTCATAAACAACATATTTATCTTTTGGAGAACGACCCGTAAATTCACCAGTATCAATTGCTAAAGCTCCAACATCAGTTAACTCACCTTGTCCGCGTATAATAGTTTCTTCAACCAATTCAGATGGATGAAGATTCCAATATGCCATTTCAACGTTTTCTAATCCTAATTCAGCAATTGAAAAATCATTTGCTTTTAATCCTATTTCGTTCATTATCTAAAGAATTTAATTTGTATTTGGTTTGGCAAATTTAAGATAAATAAACGTGTTTTTTGATTTCGGTTTTCCACAATTTTAAGATGAAAAGTTCTTTTTTGTTGAAAACAAAAATTACTTTCTATTGAATTTCTTTTAATTTTTGCGTCAAAAAAATAAGTGCATCTTCTCTATCATTTAGAATAACACCATCTAAAATAGCATCTTTAAGTGCGTTTTTTAAATCGCCCACTTTTTTACATGGCGGTAAATTAAATAAACTCATAATTTCTTCTCCACTCACAGGAGGTTGCCAATTGCGAAGATGATCTTTTTCTTCAATTTCCTTTAGCTTAATTTTAACAATTTCAAAGTTTTGTAAATAACGCTTTACTTTATTAGGATTTTTAGTTGTAATATCTGCTTGGCAAAGTTTCATTAAATCGTCCACATCATCACCAGCTTCAAACAAAACGCGTCTTACAGCGCTATCACTAATTTCAGTTTTTGCTAATACAATTGGTCGCAAATGAAGTAATACTAGTTTTTGTACATATTTCATTTTTTCGTTAAGTGGCAATCTTAAACTTTCAAATATTTTCGGAACCATTCTTGCTCCTTTATCTTCATGTCCATGAAAAGTCCAACCGTGTTCTGGTTCAAAACGCTTGGTAGCTGGCTTTGCTATATCATGCAGAATAGCTGCCCAACGTAACCAAAGATTATCACTCATTTTTGAAACATTATCAAGCACTTCAAGTGTATGATAAAAATTATCTTTATGTGATTTTCCATTAACAGTTTCTACACCATATAGCTTAACCATTTCAGGGAAAATTAAATGCAATAATCCACTATCAAATAATAATTTGAAGCCAACAGAAGGAATTGGAGAAAGAATTATTTTATTTAATTCATCTGAAATTCGCTCTTTCGAAACAATTTCAATTCTGCTTTTATTATTTGAAATTGCTTCGAATGATTTTTCTTCAATGGTAAATCCTAATTGAGATGCAAATCTAATTGCTCTCAACATTCTTAACGGATCATCGCTATAAGTAACATCTGGTTGAAGAGGTGTTTTTATAATTTTATTTTCTAAATCCAAAATTCCATTAAATGGGTCTAATAATTTACCATAATTATCAGCGGTTAATCCAATAGCTAGTGCATTTATTGTGAAATCACGCCTTTCTTGATCATCTTTTAAACTACCATTTTCTACAGTTGGTTTCCGCGAATTGCGGTCATAAGATTCTTTACGTGCACCTACAAATTCAATTTCCAAATCGTGAAATTTAACTTGTGCAGTTCCAAAGTTTTTAAAAACTGATAAATAAGAATCTGGTAATTGCTGATGAACTAATTCGGCTAATTCAATTCCTTTGCCAAGTGTAACAACGTCGATATCTTTACTTTCTCTTTTTAAAAAAATATCACGCACAAATCCACCAATTACAAATGCTTCAACACCTAATTGATTAGCACAATTTGAGATGATTTTAAATACAGGATTAGTTAAATGTTTTTCCACTGCCTAAAAGTAAAGGTATTTTTTTAGAATTTAGATTTTGTTTAATAAAAAAAGCTTCTCATACTAACGAGAAGCTTTTATTTCATTTATTCTCTCGTCCTGAAATAGGTTGTCACACAAACAACTTAAAAGATGAAAAATCAAACAGAACAAAGGAAGAAGCGTAGT
>CAIYSA010000179.1 GCA_903928655.1 uncultured Bacteroidota bacterium | reverse complement strand
TGGAATATAAATCATAGTAAGTACTTCCAAATTCAACATCAGCCACATCTTTAATACGCAAAATTTGACCATTCGGATTTGATTTTAAAACAATATTTTCATAGCCTTCTTTAGTACTGTATCTTCCTGGATATTTTAATACATACTCGAAACTTTGCGCTTTTTTGCCGGAGCTTTCTCCCGTTTTACCAGGGGCCGCTTCCAAGTTTTGTTCATCTAATGCCTTTAATACTTCTTCAGCAGAAACAGAATAGGCCAGCATACGATCTGGTTTTAACCAAATGCGCATGGCATATTCACGATTTCCTAAAATATCCGCAAATCCCACCCCGTCAACTCTTTTTAGGTCAGCCAATAAATTGATGTCAGCAAAATTGTACAAAAAGTTAACATCCATGGAGGTATCCTTACTATACACATTAATGTACATTAACATATTAGATTCTTCACGAGTAATTTTTACACCCTGCTTCACTACAGCTGGTGGTAATTTATTTAAAACAGCAGCAACTCTGTTTTGCACGTTAACAGAAGCTATATTAGGATCGGTTCCTAATTCAAAAATGACGTTAATAGAACATACGCCATCATTACCCGCATCTGATGCAATATATTTCATTCCTGGTACACCATTAATAGCACGTTCAAGTGGAATGACTACTGCTTTAATCATCAACTCACCATTTGCTCCTGGATATTCTGCAGAAATATTTACTTTAGGAGGAGAGATAGCAGGAAATTGTGTTACAGGTAATTGTACAATTGCTAAGGCTCCTAACAAAGTAATGATGATAGATATAACAATAGATAAAACAGGTCTCTTTATAAATTTATTAAACATAGTTTTTGTTTTTTGCGATCCTATTGTTTATTGATTAATATTAAAGCTTGTTGAGGTGATACAAAAACACTTTCAATTTTTTCATCTTCTTTAACAGACTGAATACCTTCTAACAATATTTTATCAGTGGGCTGTATTCCAGATTCAATAATATAGATATTTGAAATTTTTTGTTTGATGACAATGCCTCTAGTTTTTACGACATTATTTTGATCCACTACAAAAACATACATTTTGTCTTGCACTTCAAATGTTGCTTTTTGAGGAATAATTAAAGCATTTTTTAAATCAACCGTTAATTGCACCTTGCCTGTTTCGCCATGCTTTAATAATAGTTCAGGGTTGGGAAACTTTGCTCTAAAAGCTATCGTTCCAGTGTTATTATCAAATTCACCTTCAATCGTTTCAATGGCACCCTTATATTTATGAGGTTGATTATTAGCTAATAATAATTTAGCTGCCATTTTACTTTTGGAAGAAGCTTGTGTTTTAAAATCAAGATATTCTTGCTCAGTAACATTAAAATAAGCATACACTTCTTTGTTGTTAGATAATGTAGTTAATAAAGAGCCTTCATCAATAAGACTGCCTGCTTTAAACTTAATCCTGTCAATGATTCCGTCAAAAGGAGCCGTTATTTTTGTGTATGAAACATACAATTCAGCCATGGCTGATTCTGCTTTTACTTCATTTAATTTAGCCACCGAAAGTGCTAATTCATTTTTTGAAACAATGCCCTTATCTGCTAATGTTTTTACATTTTGCATTTCTAATTCAGCAGTTTTTACTTGCGCTTGCGCTTTTGCCAATTCTGCTTCATATTCACGAGGACGAATAGTAAAAAGTAGTTGCCCTTTTTTTACAACTTGTCCTTCATCTACATTAATAGTTTCAATAAATCCTTTCACTTTGGCACGAATTTCAATATTTTGTAGAGATTGAATTTGTGCAACATATTCCTTCGTAAAAGAAGTGTCCATTAAAACAGGACTAGTTACAGTATATTTTCCGGTCTCCGTTTTTTCCTCCTTTTTAACCGTACAGGCAGAGAATGTAACATAGAAAACAAGACCGAGTGTAAATAAATTTTTCTTCATGAGAATTTTTATATTTTCAAAAATTTGAT
>CAIYSA010000178.1 GCA_903928655.1 uncultured Bacteroidota bacterium | reverse complement strand
TTTTAATTTTTGTTTTGAATAAATTATAAATGTATTACTTCTCCATAAGCAGCAGCAGCAGCTTCCATAATAGCCTCACTCATTGTTGGATGTGGATGAATTGTTTTTATTAATTCGTGTCCTGTAGTTTCCAATTTACGAATAGCTACTATTTCTGCAATCATTTCTGTAACATTAGCGCCAATCATGTGAGCACCTAATATTTCGCCGTATTTAGCATCAAAAATCAATTTTATAAACCCATCTTTTGCACCAGAAGCACTTGCTTTACCTGAAGCCGAAAAAGGAAATTTACCAATTTTTAAAGTATAGCCAGCTTCTTTAGCTTGTTTTTCCGTCATACCAACAGATGCTATTTCGGGTTGGCAATAAGTACAACCTGGTATATTTTTATAATCAATAGGTTCAGTATGAACTCCTGCAATTTTTTCAACACATGTAATTCCTTCTGCACTTGCAACGTGAGCTAATGCTTGTCCAGGAACGCAATCACCAATAGCATAATAACCCGAAACATTTGTATTGTAATATTTATCAACTACAATTTTACCTTTATCCGTTGCTATTCCAACAGTTTCTAAGCCAAATCCAGTAATATTTGCTTCAATACCAACTGCCGATAAAACAATTTCAGCTTCTAATACAACATTTCCAGTTTTAGTTTTCACAGTTGCTTTGCAAATATCTCCTTTAGTATCAACGCTTTCAACAGATGCCTCTGTCATAATTTCGATGCCAATTTTTTTCAAAGATTTTTCTAATTGTTTAGAAACTTCCTCATCTTCAACAGGAACAATGTTTGGCAAAAATTCAACTATAGTTACTTTTGTTCCCATAGTTGCATAAAAATAAGCAAACTCAATTCCAATAGCTCCTGAACCCACAACGATTAAGGATTTAGGTTGTTTTGGTAAAGTCATTGCTTCGCGGTACCCAATAATTTTTTTACCATCTTGAGGTAGGTTAGGTAATTGACGAGAGCGAGCTCCAGTAGCAATGATAATATGTTTTGCTTCATGAGTTTCTGTTTTCCCATCAGCTAATTTAATATCAACTTTTTTTCCAGCTTTAACTGTAGCTGTTCCCATAATGACATCAATTTTATTTTTTTTCATCAAAAATTGAATGCCTTTACTCATACCATCAGCCACATCGCGGCTACGTTTAATTACAGCAGTAAAATCTGCTTTTATATTATCAGCACTAATTCCATAATCATTAGCATGATTCAAATATTCAAATACCTGAGCACTTTTTAATAACGCTTTAGTTGGAATGCATCCCCAGTTTAAGCAAATACCACCAAGGTTTTCTTTTTCAATTATTGCAGTTTTTAATCCAAGTTGAGAAGCGCGAATAGCAGTAACATAACCGCCCGGCCCACTTCCTATAACAATTACATCGTAGTTCATAGTATTAGTTTTTTTGAGTTGATAAATATATCTTTTTTTTTATTTATAAATGTTGTTATAGTCGAGAAATTATAGATGTTGGTAGAACAATATTTTCATATTCTTTATGTTCACTTTTTTTGTTATCAATTATTTTCAAAACTAAGTTTGCTGCTTCAACTCCAATTTGTTCAATTGGTTGCGAAACAGATAATATATTTGGTTTTACAAAGTCAAATAAACTAATATCATCAAAAGATGCAAATCGCAAGCCTTCTTTTTCTGCATCAAATCCTAATTCATTAAAAACATTTAAACAAGCTCTAGCTAAATTATTATTTAAAGTATAAATAGCATCAATTTTTTTATCTTGTTTAAGGGCCTTAATCAAAGTTTTTTTCACTTCATTTTGTATGTCATTAAAAGAAATTTCAACGATATTATCCTTATCACATGGCATCCCATGTTTTTCTAAACAATCTTTAAATCCTTTAATTCTTTCTGATAGAGAACTAATATAAGATGGAGAAATATTTAATGCTAAAATATTTTTGCATCCTTTATGAATTAATAAATCAGTTATTTCGTATGATCCTTGATAATTATTAGCAACAACATAATTTGATTTAATATCAGGTAAATATCGGTCAATAAATACAATTGGAAAATTTTGAAGCTTTTCTTTTTCGAAATATTGCCCTGAAATTGCTGTTGTTGCAATAATTAAACCATCCATAAACTGTTGCTCGGCAAACAAAGAGATTAATGATTCTTCTTTTTTAGTGTTTTCATCAGTACTGCATATCATTAAATTATAACCCTTTTCAGCTAATTCTTTTTCAACGTATTTTGCAATATTTGAATAATAAGGATTTGAAATGTCAGCTACTAATAATGCTATCAAATGACTTTTTCCTGTTCTTAAAGCCCTGGCAAAAACATTTGGAGTGTATTCCATTTCTAATGCTTTATCTAAAACCAATTGCTGTGTTTTTTTGCTAATACCATAAGAATCCCCTTTTCCATTAATTACCATGGAAACTAAAGTTTTTGAAACATTTAGTTGGTTAGCAATATCTTCAAGTAATGTTTTTTTTACCGCCATTTTCTAAAAATAAGTTTTTCTAAGCAAATATAATAAAAACTAAATAAGTTTAGATTTTAATAATTCAATTTAAATTATTAATAACATCTAAAATGGCAGGGTAGGTGTTAGGAATTACAATATCCAATATTTGAGTTTTATCAAACCATTCAACCTTTTCAATTTTTTCTTCAATTTGAGGAACAAGTATTCCGTTATATTTTGTGCTCATTGTATACCAAAATATTTTTTTAATTGCAAAACTTCCTTTGTATTTATATATATGGTAAGTTGACGGTAACTCATTTAAGATGGTTAATTTTGTTATACCACATTCTTCTTCACACTCTCTAATAGCAGCTTCTTCAGGCGATTCGCCCATATCTAGTTTTCCTTTTGGTAAATCCCATTTTTTTAATCTGAAAATAAATAAGTATTTATTATTATTATCAATTAATCCACCGGCAGCATAAATTAGCTTAAATGCTTTCTTTAATTTGTCAAAACCTTTATCAATCGAGTCTGATTCGAAAGTTAATAAATCTATATCGGACGCGATAAATGATTCAAAAATATCTAAAATTTGGGTTTTATTTAATGAATCAATAAATTTAATGTTTTGATTATCTGTATGTTGAGTTTTTGTCTGTAAAATTATTTTTTTCGACAAATAATATATTATAATGTTCATAAATTGATGTTTTTTAAGCGGAATAACAAAGTAAATTTACGCCCCTATGACTATGACACCATTTGACGATTCAGCTGTTAAAATTGCTGAATATTTATTACAAATCAAAGCAATTAAATTGCAACCAGAACAACCATTTACATGGGCAAGTGGTTGGAAATCTCCTATATATTGCGATAACCGTAAAACATTATCTTATCCACAAATAAGAACATTTATTAGACAACAATTTGTAAGTTTAATAAATGAGAAATTTGCAATGCCTGACGTAATTGCTGGTGTTGCCACTGGTGGTATTGCTATTGGAGCGCTTGTTGCACAAGAAATGGGTTTACCATTTGTATATGTTAGAAGCGAAGCAAAAAAACACGGTTTAACAAATATGATTGAAGGTGAAATTGAAGCTGGCCAAACCGTTGTTGTTATTGAAGATTTAATTTCAACTGCAGGAAGTAGTATTAAGGCTGTTGAAGCACTTAGAGAAAAAGGTTGCAATGTGAAAGGAATGGTTGCTATTTTTACTTATGGATTTGATATTGCTTCTGAACAATTAAAAGCAGCAAATTGTATCACAAATACTCTATGCGATTATAATACCCTAGTTGAAGTGGCTTTAAAACATTTATATATTAACGAAAGTGATTTAGCTTCATTAAAAGAATGGCGCGAAAATCCTTCAACGTGGAAACAATCATAATCTGTTTTTTTGGCACATTTTAGTTTAATAAGCGAAACGCATTCAACCAAAACACCGATTGCTGTTTTGTTTGATTTTATGAGTGATTTTAATAATTTCAAACATCTTTTACCTTCTGATAAAATTGAAAATTTTGCTTGTACAACTGAGCAATGTTCTTTTGGAATAAAAGGATTAATGTCGTTAACTATCAAAATAAAAGAATTTTCGGCGCCAAATAGGATAACCTACGAAACTTTAGGATTAGCAAAATTTGTTTTTACGCTTCATATTCATCTGTTAGATAATCAAACTACTAATGTTCAATTAGAAGGTGACATGAATCCATTTATAAAAGTAATGGCAGAAAAACCGTTGAAGGAATTGATTAATACTATGGCTTTGAAAATGAGTGAATTAGCAATTTAAGAATAGTGTTATTTTATTATACTAATCTTCATTCTTAAATCTATTAATGGTCTATCGTCTTTATTTGTTTTTGCTTGAGCAATTTTATCAATTACTTCTAAGCCTTCAATTACTTCGCCAAAAACAGTATAATTTGTGTCTAAATGTGGTGTTCCTCCAATAGTTTTATAAATCGTTTGTTGTTCTTTTGAAAAAGTATAATGTTCTGTTTTTTCGTATTCACTATCTATAAGTTTTTCTGCGATCATATTATAAACTAACAAGCTATCAGATTGTTTTTCATCTTTAAATCGTGTAATTTTTTGTTTCAAATCTGAATTTTCTGGTTTGGAAAGCAATTCATTTTTTAATTTAGTTATCAAATCTTTATTAATTCGTTTTTCGAATTTCCGGAGGTCTTCATCCGTTCTTACCTTACCTTGAACAATATAAAATTGAACCGCTGATGAAGCTTTTGTTGGATTAACATCATCACCATTTCTTGCAGCACACAACATACCTTTTTTATGAAAAAGGTTTTTATTAAACTCTGCAGGAATTGTATAATGCAAATCGCTATCTCCTAATAATTTAAAAGCATCGGCATGTTTACTATAAGGATCTCCACCCTGAATCATAAAACCTTCAATAACTCTATGAAACAATAAACTATCGTAAAAATGCTCGTTAACCAATTTTAAAAAATTTGCTTTATGAAGTTTAGTCTCGTTAAAGAGTTTAACCTTCATGTTTCCAAAAGGTGTTTCAATTAATACAGTTTCATTTGATTGAGTTTGTGAAACCGCTATTTTAATAACCGAAATCAGTAGCATACTCAATAAGGCTTTTTTTAAATACATGATATTGTTTTTTTTTGTATTTTTGATTTGCAAATATTATTACAAATTAATGATTATATCTATGAAATTAAAATTATTTATAACTTGTTTAGCAATTACATGTTTAACGATCGTTGTTTCTACATCCTGCGAAAAGAAAACTGATTGTAAATTAACTCTTAAAACTATTGATTCTGCTGGTTTTCCATTAGCAAATGCAGTTATTAAATTATATGCAAACGTTAAAACCAGTTCAGGTGCTACCGTTGAAGCTGATTTAAAGGCTGAAGGTATTTCTGATGCTAGTGGCATTAGCACTTATACGTTTAAATTACCAGCTATTTTAGATATTAAAGCTACTTTTGGAAGTAAAATCGGAGTAGGGATTATTAAATTAGAGGAAGGTAAAGGTGTTGAAAAAACAATTACCGTAAAATA
>CAIYSA010000177.1 GCA_903928655.1 uncultured Bacteroidota bacterium | reverse complement strand
GATAAAATTAATGAAAAAATAACAAATTTTTGCTTATTTTGGATTTTTAAGAAAAAGCAATAATGAAAGAATCTGATTTTATTAATCAAAATAAAATTAAATGGGTTGAGGTTGAAAAAAATCTTACTAATAAGGATGTGAGCCCTTCTGAAACTAGTAAGTTATTTGTTCAAGTTACCGATGATCTTTCATATGCTCGTACATTTTATAAAAATCGTTCCGTTAAAATATATTTAAATGAAATTGCTAAATTTTTATTTAATGATATTAATAAAACAAAAAACAATTACTTTAAATTATTCATGCAATTTTGGAAAACTGATCTTCCTCTTGTAATGTTTATTGCAAGGCGCAGTATGCTAATTTCACTTTTAGTATTTGTTGGGTGTTTTATTTTAGGAGTTGTTACTAGTATTTACGACCCAGCTTTTTGCAAAAGCATATTGAGTTCAAACTATATTGATATGACTAATGAAAATATTGCTAAAGGAGATCCAATGGCAGTATACAAATCAAGTGGTGAATTAGAAACTTTTTTGCCCATTTTTGTCAATAATATTAAAGTTGATTTTATAACTTTTTTTTCAGGAATATTCATGGCTATTGGGTCTTTGTTTATTATGATTGTTAATGGAGTTATGGTTGGAGTATTTCAATATTTCTTTATTGAAAAGGGATTGTTTTGGGAATCTTTTCTTGCTATTTGGACGCATGGTACTTTAGAAATATCTGCAATTATTTTAAGTGGCGGTGCAGGTTTAACTCTTGGTAAAGGACTTCTTTTTCCTGGAACTCATTCTCGATTTCAAGCCTTAAAAGTTAGTGGAATGAATGGATTAAAAATTATAATGGGCGTTGTGCCTATAACATTAATAGCTGCCTTTATTGAAGGCTTTTTAACACGACACACAAATATTCCAGATGTTATAAGGTTTTTATTCATTTTATTGTCGCTTTCATTTGTACTAATTTATTTTTATTGGTACCCTCGAAAAGTTGCAAAAAAAATCCCTGACCTTGATGAATTAGAAAGTGATAATTCTGTATTTAAAAATGAAAGTATTTTTAATCCAAATGAAATATTAAGTAGAGCTGAACTCATGAAACATTCCTTTAGGGTTTTTCTAAAAAACTTTAAATACTTTGGCGGTTTAATATTTATACTATCAGCTTTTATTGCTATAATTATTTCTTCAGATTCACTTAATCTTTTTTATGAAAATGACACTCAATCATTCGCTCTAATTGACTTTTTTAATTATACAAATTATCCTTTATTTGCCGTTATAAGTTTAGTAGTTTTTGTTTACATTCAATTTAAAGGACTTTTATTCTTAAGGCTATATCTCAATAAGGAAGCGGTTTTTTCAAAACAAAATATTTTATACACAGTTTTGGCTTTCACCTCGGTATTTGTTGGTTTCATTGCAGTTGTTGAAGATGGTTATCAGCTATTTGCATTTGTATTATTTCCAATATTTAGTTTAATTTCAAGCATTGTAATTAATCAAAATGTTTCTCTATTTAAGGGTATTAATTTAATGGGTAGCCTGCTTTACAATCAATGGAGCTCTTTTATTATTGGCGCAATTTTTAGTTTTACAATTAGCTGGGTTTTATTTATAATCTTATCTTTCGGCATGAAATATTTGTTTTTAGAAAATTCGTTATTATGGATTTTAACAAATGACGAGTCAGCTTTGGCGAAAATAAAAATCGGCATTACTACATTTCAAATTTCTGTAGGGATTCTTTTTTATATGATTTTCAATT
>CAIYSA010000176.1 GCA_903928655.1 uncultured Bacteroidota bacterium | reverse complement strand
TCAATATTCTTGAAGTAGAATCTAATGGATCTACTGCAGGATAAATACCTAAATCGGCAATTTTACGACTTAATACCGTAGTTGCATCCAAATGCGCAAATGTAGTTGCAGGTGCAGGATCTGTTAAATCATCCGCAGGTACATATACTGCCTGAACTGAAGTAATTGAACCATTTTTTGTAGATGTAATACGCTCTTGCATTAATCCCATTTCAGTTGCTAATGTAGGTTGATATCCCACCGCACTTGGCATACGGCCTAATAGAGCCGATACTTCAGACCCAGCTTGTGTAAAACGGAAAATATTATCAACAAAGAAAAGGATATCTTTTCCTTGACCCTCACCATCTCCATCACGGAAATATTCCGCCATAGTTAAACCTGATAATGCTACACGAGCACGAGCTCCAGGAGGCTCATTCATTTGTCCAAAAACCAGTGTTGCTTTTGATTCTTCTAAAGCTTTTGTATCAACTAAAGATAAATCCCATCCACCTTTTTCCATATCGTGTTTAAAAGCATCGCCGTATTTAATAACGTCTGACTCAATAAATTCACGTAATAAATCATTTCCTTCACGAGTTCTTTCTCCAACACCTGCAAACACAGAAATACCTGCATAGGCTTTAGCAATGTTGTTTACTAGCTCCATAATTAATACTGTTTTACCTACACCAGCACCACCAAATAAACCAATTTTACCACCTTTTGCATATGGTTCAATTAAATCAATTACTTTGATACCTGTAAATAATACTTCTGATGACGTAGATAAATCTTCAAATTTCGGAGCCTCACGGTGAATAGAAACACCACCTTCTTTACTAACTGAGTTGATACCATCAATGGCTTCACCGACTACGTTAAATAAACGACCCTTTACTTTATCACCAATTGGCATTTTAATAGGAGAACCTGTAATAGTTACATCCATACCACGGTATAAACCATCAGTACTATCCATGGCAATGGTACGAACCATATTTTCTCCAATGTGTTTTTGTACTTCAAGAATAATTTTAGAATCGCCTGCGCGAACTATTTCTAAGGCATCAAGAATACTTGGTAGTTTCCCACCTGCTAAATCAAAGCTAACGTCCACTACGGGTCCGATAACTTGAGCAATTTTACCAACTTGGTTAGACATATTAAATGTATTTTTTAATTTCGGATGCAAATTTAGGGTTTAAAGTTAAATTATACAACAAAAAAATATAATTTTAAAATGATTTATTCACAATTAATTTGTTCGTTTTAATAAATCAATAATTAACTCAGTTGGGCGACCAATAACTGCTTTGTAACCATCAATTATAATAGGCCTTTCTATTAAAATTGGATGTTCTGTTAAAATTTGAATCCATTCGGTATTTGTAAAAGTTTTTCCTTTAAATTTTTCAAGGAAAATGGGTTCCTTTTTTCGGACAATATCAACTGCATTTAATCCTAATTTATCTAAAATGTTTTTTATTTCCTTTTTCGAAGGTGTGTTTTTTATATAATCTATAATTTCAATTTCACAATTTTCGTCTTGTAAAACTTTTAAAGCACTTCTGCTTTTTTAACAGCGATTGTTATGTAAAATGGTGATTTTTTTCATTATTTTTTTAGATTTTAAGATAAAAGTAATGAACTGTCTCCATAACTTAAAAAACGAAAATTATTTCTCAATGCATAGTTGTAAATGTCTTTCCAATTATCGCCAAC
The DNA here is from genome assembly GCA_903928655.1 of uncultured Bacteroidota bacterium. GTDB lineage: Bacteria > Bacteroidota > Bacteroidia > B-17B0 > Aurantibacillaceae > UBA4416. The sequence continues at coordinate 5,641 of CAIYSA010000176.1, read as the reverse complement.
AATAGCGCTAATAAGCAATAACAAAGTACTCTTTGGTTGATGAAAATTAGTAATGATACCTTTTGCAATTTTTAGTTGATAAGGTGGTGCAATTAAAATTTGAGTTTTACAAACTAATTTTTGTAGATTATTTAATTCCATCCAAGTTAAAAGTGATTCGATACTTTGCTCAACCGAAATTTCATTATCGTTAAATTGATAAGCGTCCCATTGTTTTACTTCTAATTGTTGAATGGTTGAATTTGGATTTAGGAAAGCTTTTAAACCCATCCAATAAAGCGTTTCAACAGTTCGAAAAGAAGTTGTACCAACAGGAATAATTGGGGATTGACAATTTTTTAATACTCGTTCAATCGTTTCAATTTCAACATCAATCCATTCGGCATGCATAATATGATCGCCAATTTTTTCAGATTTTACAGGCATAAATGTACCTGCGCCAACATGAAGTGTCACTTGCAATTGTTGAATGTTTGCACTTTTTAATTCATTTAAAATAGATTCCGTAAAATGTAAGCCTGCGGTTGGTGCGGCAACCGAACCTTTATGTTGAGCATAAACGGTTTGATAGCGTGTTAAATCAGTTTCGGTTGTTTCTCTTTTTAAATAGGGCGGAATTGGAATAGCTCCTACTCTACTTAATACTTCTGCAAAACAAAACTCTTGACTATCCCAATTAAATTCAACATCAACATGGGATTCTGTTTTTTCTAAAATTTTAACTTTCAGTTCAATATCCTCATGATTTAAAACTAGAAATTTATCTTTCCATTTTCTTAAATTTCCTACTAAGCATTTCCATTTTACAGAACCTTTAGTTGCCATTGCTATGGCCACATCACTATAACAATCATGCGGTTCTAAACAAAACAATTCGATGGTTTGATTAGTTGCCGTTTTAAAATGTAAACGAGCCTGAATAACTTTAGTATTATTAAAAACAAGCACTGCATTTTGTGGAAGTTGATGCAAAATATTTTTAAAAGAATGGGTTTCTATTTTAGATTCTTTAAACACCAACAATTTAGCATCCTCTCTGTTTTCAGTTGGAAAATAAGGAATATGCGATTCAGGTAAATCGTAATTAAAATCAGAAATATTTAAATGTGAAGGAGAGATCATACAAAGATAAAGGGTAAAATTACCAATTTTTATCTGTTTTGTAAACCGTTCCTTTAAACAAGGCTACTTTATTATCAGTAGTTTCATTAACGATTTCAATTGTGTAAATAGCAATTTTATTACCGTTTGATTGTTGGAATACTTCTGCAATGATGATATCATTTTCAACCAAAGAAACTAAGTGAGAAATAGAAGTTTCAATCGATACAGCTTTTTGTCCGTAACTATTAGATGCAAAGGCCAAAGCGCTATCTGCAAAAGAATAGGCAATTCCACCATGTGCAATACCAAAGCCATTCAGCATTTCTTTTTTGATTTGCATTTTCAGTTTACAAGTTCCTTCTCCAATTTCTAAAACTTCAATTCCTAACCATTGACTAAAATAATCTTTAGCCATCATGGTATTTAAGATATCTTTTGGAGTTGGCATTATAAGCGAGGTTTCCAAGGCGTTTCAACTGCCTTTAAATCAAAAGTTATTTTGCGAGAAAGAACAAATAAATAATCTGATAAACGATTTAAATATTTGTAAATTAATTCATCAACTGGATTTACTTCGTTAAGCGCTAATACACAACGTTCTGCTCTTCGGCAAACACAACGGGCAACATGGCAAAAAGAAATAGTTGTATGTCCACCAGGAAGTATAAAATGCTTCATTTCTGGCAAATACTCATTCATAGCATCAATTTCTTTTTCTAATAATACAATATCAGTTTCTGAAATTTGAGGCAAAACCATTTTATTTTTTTCAGGGTCAGCAGCTAAAAGCGAACCAATTGTAAATAAGCGATCTTGAATTTCAATCAAAATGATTTTTGAATGCTCATCTATTTCCTGATCTCTCACTAAACCGATATTCGAATTTAATTCGTCAACTGTTCCATAAGCTTCGATGCGGACATCAAACTTAGGAATACGTGTTCCTCCAATTAAAGAAGTTTGACCTTTATCCCCTGTTTTTGTATAGATTTTTAGTGCCAAAATTTTTAAAACTTTAAACTTAAATTAATATTTGGTAAAATTGGCAATTGATTAACACGTTTGTTTTTAACACGATCGTAATAAAAAATATTTTCACGATTATAAGCATTTGTTGCCCCAACGTTTAATTCAAATTTCATACGCTCGCTTATGTTATACAACCATTTTAAACTAATGTCTAAACGGTGATAATCAGGTAAACGTTTTGAGTTGTAATCACCTGGTACGTAACCCAAATTAGCATTTGATGTTGTATAATCATAAGTAAATTGATTATTAAAATCAACTTGAGGATAAAAACCTTGTGTTGGAGTGAAAGGAAAACCAGAACCAAAATTCCAACGAACACTTAAATCCAAATTACGTTTTTTACCAAAAGTGTAAGTTCCAACTAAATTAACATTATGACGTCTATCAAAAATTGGTGCATAGTTTTGAACATCTCCACTTAAAGTATTTCCGCTATAACGAGTGTTTTTAGACAAGCTATAAACTCCCCAAAAGTAAAAACGATTTTTTTCATATTTTGCTGTAAAATCTAAACCAATAGCTTCACCTTGTTCAATAATAAAATCTTTTTTAAGTGCGTCTGGTTTTGAGGCATTAGCTTCATTATCATCATAAATTTTACCACGATTAACTGCAGGCAATTGAGTGAAATATTTTTGATAACCTTCCACTTGTATTTCTAGTCCTTTGGCTAGATCTAACTCAAAACCAGCAACAATATGTCTTGCTTTTTGAATAACTCCTTTTGTTGCAACCGTATTATTATTTTTATCCTTATAAGAAGTTGGTAAATTTTCAGGTCCATTTAAGAAACCATAAAATAAATTTACAACATCTCTATCTGAACTTGAACTCATTAAACTTTGGCTATAAAAACCACCGGCAAATTTCATACGGATTTTTTTCGTGAAATTTAATTTTCCTTGTAAACGAGGCTCTGGAGAGAAATTATTAAACGTAGCATAATATTGTGCACGGAAACTTGGTTCTAAAACAATAAATTTCTTTCTGTCTAACCATCTAAATTTCATATGACCAGCAATTTCAATTGAGTTTTTTTCATATTTAATTGTACTCAATAATGGTGTTGTAATTTCATAAGAAGTACTTGTTCCTACTAATTCAAAACCATATTTTAACTCATTACGCCCCAAGTATTTTAAAAAGTTAAATCCACCATTAAATCCACCAACTGAACTATTCTTTTTATCAGTTTCTTGAGAACCTTGGTAATTAATTTTATATTGAGAATATGCCAAATTACCTTCGATTAATAAAGAAGAAGCCGCTGGTATTAAAATAAAATTACTTCCTGCACCAAATGATTTCCAATCGAAAGCAGCTAAATCTTTATAAACTACTTTATCAGTATAATTATACCCAAATAAGTTTACTTTGCTACCATTACCACCATTTACAGAAACTTTACCATATAAATCGGTATAATAAAAAGGTAAACCATCTTTATTAGCGTAGGGATATAAAACTTTTGAAGTTTGAGGCAAGTAAGATGTTTTACCAGAAAACAAGAATGATGAACTTGCTTTTCCATCTTCTTTTAATTTTTTTAGAGGACCTTCTAAAGTAAGTTTTGCACCAAATGTTGATGCTGACACTTTACCAGCTAGTCGTTTTTTATTTCCATCACGAGTTGTAATATCCATGATAGAAGAAGTTCTTCCGCCATATTCAGCTCCAAAACCTGCACTATAAACGTCAGCACTTCGCATAATATCATTATCAAATACCGAAAACAAACCAATTGAGTGAAACGGGTTATAAATTACCATTCCGTCCATCAATACTTTATTTTGAATAGGTAAACCACCACGAATATATAATTGTCCGCCTTGATCACCCGTAAAAACAACACCTGGTAATACTTGCAAATACTGAGCTAAATCAGGTTCACCAACACTTGGTAATTTATTTATAGAGATTGGATCAATTTTTTGAACTCCCACATTTGGAGTTTCCAATTTTTCTAATGATTCTGCTGTAATATCAATTTGACCAATATTTATTCCTCCTTTAGTAGCGTAAAACTTCTTGGTAACAATTTCATTTGCTTTTACAGTAATTGATTCGCTAATCGAATCGAATTCGAGATTAGTAACTTTCAAGGTATACGCTCCTGGTTTAACTTTAGGTATCGTAAAAAAACCGTTCATATCTGTGGAAGCACCATTTGTGGTGCCTTTTAAATATACGTTACTAAAAGCAACAGCTTCTCCATTTGCTTTATTATAAACAAAACCCCTTACAGTTCCAGTTTGTGCAATACTAATAAATGTAACTAGTACAATTGATAATGATAATAATAATCGAGTCATAAAAATTTTAGAAATAGGAAAACAAAAATACCATTTTTAGTGAGTAAAAAAAGGGTTTATTTTGGGATAATATTGGAAACTTATCGAAGTTTAACAAAAAAAGTACAATTAACGATTAAAACTTAATCTTTCACCTTTTTTTGACTCATCAAATATTCCATTGTCATAAACTAAATGGCCACTTACAAAAGTTTTTTCGATGCTAGAGGCAAAAGTATAGCCTTCAAAAGGACTCCAACCACATTTATATAAAAGACTTTCTTTAGTAACTGTATTTGGCTTATTTAAGTTTACTAAAACCAAATCAGCAAAATAGCCTTCTCTTATATAACCACGTTTATCTATATTAAAAATATCAGCTACATTATGGCTCATTTTATTGACTATCATTTCCAAGCTAATTTTTTTCTGCTTATAAAATTCTAACATCGCTAATATAGAATGCTGAACCAATGGACCACCACTTGGAGCTTTTAAATACGACTGGCTTTTTTCTTCAATTGTGTGAGGTGCGTGGTCAGTTGCAATCACATCAATTCTACCGTCTAAAACAGCTTCAAAAATTTGCGCTCTGTCGTATTCCGTTTTTACAGAAGGATTCCATTTAATAAAATTTCCTTTTGCTTTATAATCTTCATCATTAAACCATAAATGATGGATGCAAGCCTCTGCAGTAATGCGTTTTTCCTTTAAAGGGATTTTATTGGTAAATAAACTTAACTCTTTTGCGCTCGAAATATGTAAAATATGCAAACGTGTATTGTGTTTCTTTGCTAATGCGACTGCAAAAGATGAAGATTTATAACAAGCTTCGTCGTTTCTAATTATAGGATGAAAGTAAGCTGGAATATCTTCACCGTATTCGGCAATAATGCGAGCCTGAGTTTCTTTTATCATTGGGTCAAATTCGCAATGAACTGCAATTAAAGCATTAGATTTTTCAAAAAATCCTTCTAACGTTTTTTCATTATCAACCAACATATCACCAGTACTTGAACCCATAAAGATTTTTAAGCCGCAAACAGTTTTATAATCAACCTTTAAAGTTTCTTCTAAATTGGTATTTGTTCCACCCATAAAAAATGAATAGTTAGCTAACGAACATTCTTTAGCTCGAGCATATTTTTTTTCTAATTCAACTATTGTAACAGCTTGAGGAATTGTATTAGGCATTTCCATGTAAGTTGTAACAC
>CAIYSA010000175.1 GCA_903928655.1 uncultured Bacteroidota bacterium | reverse complement strand
TATTATCTAAAATTAAATTATTTTTTATTCCTCATTTATAATATACAAAGGATAAAGGTAAAAGTTAAACTTCGGCTAGTTGGCTAATTATTATTAAAGGTATAAGTGTTATAACTTTTATTTCGAATTACATTAAAATAGCTCCTCAATTATCATTACCGTTTTTTGGATTTTAAGTGAAATTATGGTTTTTATCAGCTAACAAAGGTCAATATCTTTGATTAAATAATCGTTATTAGCTAAATTCAATGCTTATATTTACGCTAAAATCGATAATATCAATACTATTTAATGAAAGCAGAAAAAATTATCATAGACTCTAATTTGAGTTCCTCTTTTAATTTAAAAGAAGTTCTTAAATATAAAAGTTTATTAAATAATTTAGCAAAACGCGATTTTCTTATCCGATATAAGCAGGCATTTGCTGGTATAATGTGGGCATTAATAAAGCCATTAATTAGTATTTTGGTTTTTGGATATATATCTAGTAAGATTAATAATACTGAAAATACAGCAACTAACTTTGTGTATGTAGCATCAGCAATGTTATTATGGCAATTGTTTTCAAATGTATTTAATGATGTAAGTAATTCAATTATAGGTAATTCCAATCTTTTCTCAAAGGTTTATTTCCCAAAAATAATAATTCCAATAAGCACAATACTGGTATGTTTAATTGATTTTTTAATTTCTCTTATTATTTTAATTGTATTATTTATTATTGCTGGCCAAACTATTCACTGGCATATCATTTTAGCTCCACTATTTATTTTACTTACATTAATAAATGGTTTTGGTATAGGTTTATATTTTGCAACCATTAATGTGAAATTTAGGGATGTTAAATTTATTGTTCCGGTAATTCTTCAATTTGGAATGTATGTAACTCCAGTTATTTTTAATACAAGGTATTATTTAGATAGAATACCTGAATGGATGCATTGGATTTTTTATTTAAATCCTATGGTTGGAGCGATTGACGGCTTTAAATATTCACTTTTTGGTGGAGATGCTATTTATAATATCAATTACTTTATAATTTCAATTTGTGTTTCAGTTATATTTTTATTTATAGGAATTAGATATTTCTATAAGTTTGAACGTAGTTTTGTTGATTATATTTAATGAGTAATAATACCATCATAAAAGTAGAAGGATTAAGTAAACATTATTTACTTAATAAAAATGCAACGCCCAAAAGTGATACTCTGTTCGGGAATTTCATAGAAGGTCTAAAAAACATTAAAAATATCACTCAAAAAAAAGAAACCGAAGATTTTTGGGCTTTAAATGATGTTAGCTTTGAAATACAAAAAGGAGATAGAGTAGGTATTATTGGTAGGAATGGAGCTGGAAAATCAACTTTATTGAAAATACTATCTCGTATAACACCACCAACAAAAGGAAGAATTGAATACAGCGGCCGAATGGCTTCATTATTGGAAGTTGGCACAGGCTTTCATGGTGATTTATCGGGTAGAGAAAATATTTACTTAAATGGTTCTATTTTAGGCATGACTAAACATGAAATAGACCGAAAGTTTGATGAAATTGTTGCTTTTGCCGAAATTGAAAAGTTTTTAGACACTCCGGTAAAACGATATAGCAGCGGAATGTATGTGCGTTTAGCGTTTGCAGTTGCTGCAAATTTAGAATCTGACATTTTAATTGTTGATGAAGTTTTAGCTGTTGGTGATGCCGCATTTCAAAAAAAGTGTTTGGGGAAGATGAATGAAGTTAGTAAATCTGATGGAAAAACAATTTTATTTGTAAGTCATCAACTTAATACCTTACAAGCATTATGTAATAAAGGTATAGTTTTGAGTAAGGGAGAGGTATCATTAAATGTAAGTTCTTCAGAACTTGCCATTAAACATTACATGCTTTTAGCAAATCAAACTGCTAGAACCGCAATTTATGATAGATTAGATCGTGAAGGAGAAGGGAAAATAAAAGTTACTGATATCAAATTTAGCAATAGCAATAAACAAGATATTGAGGAATTGATAACTGGTCAACAGCTTTTTATTCATATTTCATATCAATGCATTAATTCGTTTATAGGACAAAAAATTAGTGTAGCATTAGCATTTTATGGAGATGATGGTATTTTATATACAGTTGTGAATAGTGAAAATACAGGAGTCGTTTATGATAATGTAAGAGGTAGTGGCGAATTAGTATGTTCAATAAATAAATTGCCATTGATGGAAGGTAATTATTTTATTAATGTTTCGATAAATGAAAATGGTATAACGCAAGATTGGGTTCAGGAAGCAACCTCGATTAATGTGATTGCCGGTGATTTTTATGGAACAGGTAAAATTAATCCAGCTTCGCATAAAAGTATATTAATTGATAACACTTGGTTAAAAAAATGATGATTAACTTTTTTAAAAAAATAATACGGTTTAATAAAAAAATTGATGCTAATTATTTTTCAATTAGTGAAAAAGCGTTTTACCAAATTGCGGAAAATTCTAAAATAATAAATAGTAAAATCATTTTAGAAAATGACGCTCAATTAATAATTGGAAATAATGTAGTTATTGATAATTATACGATTAAAATAGTAAAAGGCATTTTCACAATTGGCGATAATACGCAACTGATAGGAGTAAAAAACACAAATTCAAATAGTGTATTTATTGATAATGGTAGTTTATCTATTGCAAATAATTGTATTATACAATCTGAATTTTGTATACGATTTGGTGGAATTTGTAAAGTAGATAGTTATACAGGAATAATGCATGGTACCGAAATTAGATGTGATGAGCAATTATCAATTGGTAAATATAATATGATTTCTTATGAATGTATGATATATGATACAAATACACATTGTACTTATTCATCAGAAAAAAGAAGGAAAATGACCAATGAAAATTTTCCATATATTGGATTAGAAATAGAAAAACCAGAAACTAAACCAGTTTTAATTGGAGATGATTGTTGGTTAGGAAAAAGATGTGTGGTATTAAAAGGTGTCAATGTTGGACAAAATTCAACAATTGCTACAAATGCAGTTTTAACTAAATCTTGCCCAGTTGAAAGCTTAGTATATGGAAATCCTGCCGTATTTAAACAAAAATCAAATACTTAATAACTATTAATTGCAGACCTTGTTATAACACTATTTACAGTAATGAAAATTCAAATATTAACGCAATATTATACACCATATTTAAATAGTTTTTATGTAGCTCATCCTAAATTTAAGGAATTAAGTTATAAGGAAATGCTCAATTTACTATTGAATCAGTTTTTTGCTGATACAGGAGCTGCTCATTATTATTTTAATCTTAATGGATATGAATCGTCTATTATCATTGCCAATTGTGAATTGTTACAAAAAAAATGGGCACAAGAAAATAATTTTATTTATGATTATTTAAATTGGGAAAAAGAAATCGCATTAGCACAAATTCAATATTTCAAACCTGATGTTTTCTATATTGAGAGTATTTTTAGTTTTTATGGTGCATTTATTAAAGAAGCTAAAAAATATTGTAAAAAAGTGGCTGCCTGGATATCAACTCCATTTACAACTGATTTGCCGTTAAATGATATTGATGTTATTTTTTCATCAACCCCAGATTTTGTGAAATGTTTTAATAATTCAGGCATTCTATCCTACTATATTTTACCAGGGTTTGATGAAAGGGTATTAGAAAAAATTGAAAATCCTCAATCCAAAACTATTAATTTTTCTTTTGTTGGAGGTTGGAGTGATGTTCATATCAATCGAAAATTATTACTCAATCAATTTGTTAATACAACTCCTTTAGAAATTTGGGGCTATGGTTACAAAAAAAACTATAGCATGAAAAGTTTAAGCTTTTATAAAAATTATTTTTTTCCAGATAACAAAGAAATTTTAAAACATTACCATAAAGAGTTATGGGGATTAGAAATGTATGAAATACTTCAAAAATCATTAATAACATTAAATGTTCATGAAGCTTTATTAAATGGTAATGTAGGAAATATGAGAATGTTTGAGGCAACAGGTGTTGGAACGATGTTATTAAACGATTATGGAAATAATTTATCACAGTTATTTGAAATTGATAAAGAAATTGTGGCTTTTAAAAGCTTTCCGGAAGCGTTAGAAAAATACCAGTATTATGTCGAACATCCTACCGAAGCCATTCAAATTGGATTAAATGCACAAAAAAGAACTTTAAGGGACTATACCTTTAATAATCATGTTCTAAATATTTCGGACAAACTCAAAAAAATATTTTAAGATTTTATAATACTATTTAATTTAAACCTAAATATTGAAGACAAAAATAAAATATAAACTCTATTTAATTAAACAGAAATTAATTCAATCTATTTTAAAAAAAAATATAATAACTAAACCTTCAGGTTGGTTTGGTAATTATGCTAAATGGGAAGATGTAGAAAAGGAATGTTCAGGTTATGACTCAAATGTTATTTTAGATACAGTTAAAGCCTCAATTTTAAAAGTAAGAAATGGAGAAGCTGTTTATGAAAGAGATTCAGTTTTGTTTGACGAAATACAATATTCGCAACCATTATTAAATGCATTTACACAATCTATTTCAAATAATACATTACATATTGTTGATTTTGGTGGATCTTTAGGGAGTTCTTATTTTCAAAACCGAAATCAATTTTCTAAACAATTAGACTTGAAATGGTCTGTTGTAGAACAACAACATTTTATTGAAGTTGGAAAAAATGAAATAGCTATTGATCATTTATCTTTTTTTAATACAGTTGATGAAGCATTAGAACAGCAAAAAAATCAAGTATTATTTTTATCAAGTGTGATTCCTTATTTTAAAGAACCTTATGCATTGATAAATAAAATGCTTGAGTATAATTTTGAATATATAATTATTGATAGAACAGCATTTATAGAAGGTGATAACGAAAGAATTACTAAACAAATTGTTCCAGAATTTATCTATAAAGCAACTTATCCTGCTTGGTTTTTAAATGAAAAAAAGTTTATAAATGCCTTCGTAGAAAAATATGAATTATTAAATGATTTTATGAGTGCATTTGATCCAGAAGAAAAACTAGAGGACGGATTGAAAGTGTATAGAAAAGGATTTTACTTTAAAAAAAAGATATAGATGCTAAATTTTGTTACGCTTTTTAACTCTAATTATTTATCTCGAGGATTGGTAATGTATCAATCACTATTAATACATTGCCCACATTTTCATTTATATGTAATTGCTTTTGATGACATAACATTTGATTACTTTCAAAAAAATCCGCTCAAAAATCTAACAGCAATTTCTTTAACTCAGTTTGAAGATGAAAAATTAATTTCAATTAAATCAACTCGTTCTGCTAGTGAATATTGCTGGACTTGTACCGCCTCAACCGTATTATATTGCCTCCAAAAATTTGAATTAAATCATTGTGTTTATATTGATGCTGATTTATGTTTTTATTCAAACCCACAAGTATTATTTGACGAATGGGGTGATAAATCAATATTAATTACCGAACATCGTTACACACCTCAATATGATCAAAGTGGTTTAAGCGGTATTTATTGTGTTCAATTTGTTGGTTTTAAAAATAACGCCGAAGGTTTAGAAACTTTAAATTATTGGCGAAACGCTTGTATTGATTGGTGTTACGCAAAAGCTGAAGATGGCAAATTTGGTGATCAAAAATACCTTGATGATTGGACAACTCGTTTTAAAAATGTACATGTTTTAAAACATCTAGGAGGCGGAATTGCACCATGGAATTTACAACAATATGATTTTAGATTTGAACAAAATAAATATATTGGAATAGAAAAATCAACAGGAAAAAAATTCGAAGCTGTCTTTTTTCATTTTCATGGAGTTAAATTTTATGAAAACGACATAGTATCATTAGCGCCGTCACAATATCAAATAGATAAAAGTAAAATTAAGTTGTTCTATAATCCTTATGTGAGAGAGCTATTAAAATCTAATATAGAGGTTAATAAATCGGTTTTTTACTTTAATTCAAATGGTTCTTCAGGTATTTCACCTTATAAAGCTTTAAATTTTGGAACATTAATAAAATATTACATCGAAGGATATAAAAGTAGTAGGCGTAATATTTTTGGTATTTTTTTACTTAAAAAAGTAAAACATCACTATTTTTTTAATGCAACAAAGTTATAATTTGTTACTTTAGTACTTTATTATAATAGATGGCACATATAATTGATTTACAGACTTTTACTGATAAGCGTGGTAATTTAACCGTAATCGAAAAGGTAATTCCTTTTGATATTAAACGTATTTTTTATATTTATGGTGTTGATGATTCCAAAAGAGGTGGGCATAGACATCATAACACAATTCAGGCAGCAGTTTGTATCAAAGGTGAATGTAAAATATTTAATAATGATAATAATATTGAACAAATTTTCGAATTAAATAACCCGAGTAAATGTTTAATTTTAAAACCAGAAGATTGGCATATGATGTACGATTTTTCTGAAGACGCTATTTTAATGGTATTTGCCTCAGAATACTTTGATAAAAATGATTATATATTTGAGCCATACATATGATTGAGTTCGAAAATTTACATAATCTAAATAAATCATTATTTGATGAATATAAAATTGCTTTTAATGAAGTATTGGAAAGCGGTTGGTATATTTTAGGAAATAAAGTAAAAGAATTTGAACACCAGTTTTCCAATTATTGTGAAACTAAACATTGTGTTGGTGTGGCTAATGGATTAGATGCTTTAAATTTATCATTAAGAGCATTCGGTTTTGAAAAAGGTGACGAAGTTCTCGTACCTTCTAATACTTACATTGCAACTATATTGTCAATTGTTGAAAATGGTTTACAGCCCATTTTAATTGAACCAAATATTGAAACTTATAATATTGATCCTAAATTGATTGAACAAGCAATTACATCAAAAACAAAAGCAATAATGGTTGTTCATTTGTATGGTAAAGTTTGTGAAATGGACCCAATTTTAGAAATAGCAAAAAAATATAATTTAAAAGTAATTGAAGATTGCGCTCAATCTCACGGTGCAAAATATAAAGGGAAGTTATCGGGTAGTTTTGGCGATTTTGCAGCTCATAGCTTTTATCCTACAAAAAACTTAGGAGCTTTAGGTGATGCAGGTGCTGTTACAACTAATGACGAAGAGCTTGCCAATAAAATTAAGGTTTTAAGAAACTATGGTTCTGAAGTAAAGTATTATAATGAAGTAGTAGGGGTAAATTCAAGATTAGATGAATTA
>CAIYSA010000174.1 GCA_903928655.1 uncultured Bacteroidota bacterium | reverse complement strand
TTAGGGCTGTTATTTAAAACTAAGTTCTAAATAAAACGAAGGTACTGATGTAATATTCTCTGTTTAAACTAGATCGGTAGAAATGAAAATGACTTCTGAAGATATCAAATTAGACTTAGAAAAAATGGTTAAACTGATATATTATATGACTCCTAAAAAACCAATAAATCATTAAAAAATGGTTTAAAAAATAGCTAATTTATTATCTTTTTTTGAATAAGTAATGATACCTTTGCTTTTCTAAAATTATGAGTGATAAAATTCAACACGAGTGTGGCGTAGCTTTAATAAGATTATTAAAGCCTTTAGACTTCTACAAACAAAAATACGGTAGCAGTCGTTACGGGTTACATAAAATGTACCAGTTAATGGACAAAATGATTAACCGTGGGCAGGACGGCGCTGGGGTAGCAACAGTGAAGTTAGATACAGAAGCTGGAAAAACTTATATTGATAGGTTAAGAAGCGTAGAACCTAAAGCAACTCAAGATATATTTTCACAAATAAATGATTTATATATTCAGGCGAAAGATAAAAACCCAGAAAAATATAATGACATCGAATGGCAAAAACAAAATATTCCATTTATGGGAGAATTGATATTAGGTCATTTGAGATATGGAACATTTGGAGGTAACACAGTAACAAGTTGTCATCCTTTTAGAAGACAAAATAACTGGAAGGCAAGAAATTTATTAGTTGCCGGAAATTTTAATTTAACCAATGTTGACGAATTACTTGAACATTTAATTGAATTAGGACAACACCCAACAGAACGAGCAGATACTGTTACTGTAATGGAAAAAATTGGTCATTTTTTAGATAAAGAAAATGACCGTTTATTTAAAATTTTTAAAGAAAAAGGGTTAACTAATTTTGAAATTTCGAAAGAGATTCAAAAAAATATTGATGTCGCAAATATTTTAATTGAAAGTAGCAAACGTTGGGATGGTGGTTACGTTATGGCAGGAATGATGGGGCACGGCGATGCATTTGTATTACGTGATCCAAATGGAATTCGTCCTGCTTATGTTTACCAAGATGATGAAGTGTTAGTTGTAGCAAGTGAAAGACCAGTAATACAAACTGTTTTTAATGTAGCCATTGAAGATGTAAAAGAATTGAAACCAGGATTTGCTATCATTGTAAAAAAAGATGGAGAAATTACAGAACAAGAAATCATTACTCCGCTTGAAAGAAAAGCATGTTCTTTTGAACGTATTTATTTTAGTAGAGGTAATGATGCTGACATTTATAAAGAACGTCAGTTATTAGGACGATACCTTGTACCACAAGTTTTAAAAGCTATTGATTACGATTTAGAAAATACAGTGTTTAGCTACATTCCAAATACGGCTGAAGTTGCCTTTGGAGGATTAGTAGAAGGCATTGATGAACATATTAACAAATTAAAAGCTACCGAAATTTTAAAATTAGGTGCTAACATCACAGAGCCTACATTAAGCAAAATTTTATCAGCACATCCTCGAATTCATAAAGTAATTATAAAAGATGCGAAACAACGCACATTTATTACGGCTGACGAAAGCAGAGATAGTTTGGTAAATTTAGTTTACGATATTACTTACGAAACAGTAAATAAAAATGTTGATACCTTAGTTGTTTTAGATGATAGTATTGTTAGAGGAACTACATTAAAACAAAGTATTTTAAAAATATTGGATCGATTAAATCCTAAAAAAATAATAATTATTTCATCAGCACCACAAATTCGTTATCCTGATTGTTACGGAATTGATATGGCTGTTATGAGTAAATTTATCGCATTCAACGCAGCTATAGATTTAATTAAGGAAACAAATAAAGATTCAATTTTAAATACCTTGTATGAAAAAGCTAAAGCAGAATTGCTTAAGCCAAAAGAAGAACAAATAAATGTTGCACAAGAGATTTACAGAACATTTACAAACGAAGAAATTTCCGCGAAAATTGCTGAACTTTTAAAACCAGCAGATTTAAAAGCAGACTTGCAAATTATTTACCAAACCATTGAAGGTTTGCATCAATCGTGTCCGTTAAATTTAGGTGATTGGTATTTTACAGGAAACTACCCTACTCCAGGCGGGAATAAAGTGTCGAATAAGGCATTTGTAAATTATATAGAAGGTATTAACGAAAGATCTTATTAAGATTAGAAATTTTATAAATTCTTTTTTTTTCGTTAAACTTCAATTTTAAAATCCTCACAGACCAATGTCTGTTGTGGTTTTAAAATATCGTTCGCCTAAAAAATATAATTTATAAAACTTACATAAGTGTGAAGAAAACACTAATTTCTTCGTTAAGTTTAACTAATAAATTCTCTTATGTTAGGTCATGCTGAACTTGATTCAGCAGCTCTGTTATACCACATTATTATTGATATTATTGAGGCCCTGAATCAAGTTAAAGGTGACTTCGACAATTTATACCATTAGCTTATATGTTTTAGTCTATGTGTCAGTTCAAGCGGAGCCGAGAACAGTTTAGCATCTCGACTCCGCTTGATGTGACAAAGGTAATTTAGACTATTTTATTTAAGCTAATGGTGTTAAACCTTTGCCTGACAGCATTATTATATTAAACTAATTTATAAAAGCTAATGATGTAATGTAAATACAACATTTTCTAGCTTGCACAAAGTATAAGAAGTCGTTTTAATGTTTTATTAATTCCAGGAATACGAAGCATATTAAGATTATAAAACTTACTTACCGAAAATAAAAAATAGTGGTTTTTACTAATAATATTTGTTTGTGTTAATATTTTTTTTTCAAGAAGACTAAATTCTTCAGAAGTAATTTTGTAAGTTTTGAATTGAAACAATAATTGAATATAGGTTTCATAAATAGTTCCAATTAAATATTTTTTATTTTCTTTTGGAATAGATTGAAATCGCTGTAAGTACATTACTGAAGCATCAATCCATCGGTTCATAAAATTAAAAGAATTTAAATCCTTTCGCTCTTCATCAATTCGATAATAACAATCAGGTTTATCAATTACTTGTTTATATAAAACGTTCTCAGCTAATAATGCTCTAGTATGCAATTCAACATCTTGCATACGCTTAAAATCTTCATTAAATCCACCTAAGGACCGAAGAAAATCTGTTTTCCAAATTGGCTGTAGAATTGCCCAAGGAAGTTGATGTGAAAGAAAATCATTCAATGGAATTTTAGAACTTGGTTTCCACTTCATATTTGAATCTCCAATTTTTTTATTAAATACTCCCATTGTAAAAACACAAAAATCCAATGTGATATTTTCATTCATCATCTTCATTCTATCTTCTATACAATGAATGGTAAGAAGATCATCAGCATCTAAAAAAACAATATAACTCCCATTCGCATTTTCAATACCGAAATTACGACAATAGTTAGCCCCTTTATTTTCAGGGTTAAAATATGCTTTTATGTTATCATATTTAGAAGCAAACGATTTAATTAATTCTTGAGATTCATCATTTGAACAATCATCAACAATAATTAATTCCCAATTAGTATACGTTTGATTCATAACAGAATTTACTGATTCTGATATATACTTTGCCTTATTAAATGAAGGCATAATTATGGAAACCTTTTGTTTCACTTTTTTTCTATAAGCTCATTAATCAATTCAACTCTTTTTTGAAAGGTATGGTTACTAAATTTAGACAAACCATTAAAAACCAGCTTCGATGCAAAATGAGATTCAATAAAAGAAACCGTATCCTTTTTCACATCCTTTATAACAAAGCCCATTTTATCTTCACGAATGTTTTTAGCCACTTCGCCAAGCGGTCCAATATATAAATAGGGCTTTTGAAATGGAAGAAATTCATAAAATTTAGTTGTTTTGAAATCTTTATTATGCTCAGCTAATAAAATTAAAACATAATCTGCTTCAGAAATAATTTTAAAAATCTCTTTACCAACAGAAGGATTTATAGATATTGCAGCATTTTGAAATTGTTGCAATGATTTATAATCATCTGTATAAATTTCTAATTCTACTAAGTGGTCGTTTTTACTATTATACGTATTTATTTGATTTATAAATTCCTCTAAATAACTTTTCGCCCCTAAATAAACACTTCCCGCATAAACAATTTTTAAAGTTTGAGGATTTTGTTTTTTTAATTTGTCAAAGATTAAAAAATCATCTTCATCATAAGCGTGTGGCAATTCAACAAAATTTGCTTTAATTAAATTACTGCCAGTATAGGTTGCTTTAATTTCGTCTAATAAAAAAGAGTTTGGAGCAGTAATAACATCAATGGTTTCAAAAACCAAATTTTGTTTATTTTGTTCGGCTAATTTATTTTTTGCTGACAAATTTTGCATCCCATAATTAACAGCATTAAGCCAAGGGTCACGGTAATCAGCCAAAATAAAAAGCTTTGGGAATACTAATTTTAGTTTAGCTGCGTAATAAATTAAATTAAATGGTGCACCAGTAACTATTACATTATCGATTTTATTTATTTCGATAATTTTTGAAGCTAATTTTATAACATCACTTTCCTTACCAATTGCTTTATCATAAATTGTTCCCTTAGAAAAAATAGTAAGATAGATTGCCGAAAATTTATGTTTTAACTTATCAGAAAATTTATTGTCTTTACTGTTTAACCATTTAACAGGCCAGTACGTATCAACTTCATAAATATGAATTTTATTGCTTTTTACATCAGATAACCAAACTGAATTTTGATTTCCAACTTTTGACTTACTTTTAATAACATGAATTTCATGTCCAGATTTTAAAAGCCACTTCGCCATTTTTGCCCAACGTCTTCCTCCTATTCCATCGTTTGGCGGAAAATCCCAGCAAAGTAATAGTGTTTTTTTATTAGGCATTAAAACTATTAAGTTCTGTAATAACTACATCCATTTGTTGATGAGTTAATTCAGGGAACATTGGTATTGACAAAATATGTTGTGTTGCTTCAAAAGACACTGGAAAATCTGCCTGAGTATAACCAAACTGTTTATAGGCATTTAAAAATGGCAATGCATTTGGATAATGTATGGCAGTTTCAATATTCTGACTTTCTAAATATTTTTTTAAGGCATCTCTATTAGTATAAGAAATTACAAATAAATGATAGACATGAGAAGCATCTAAATTAACAACCGGCAATGTGATTGACGCATTTGAAATATGCTTTTTATAATAATCAGCATTTGCTTGTCTCTTTAAATTTCCAGCATTCAAATATTTTAATTTTACAGATAAAATAGCAGCATGTATTCCATCCATTCGAGAGTTTCTACCTTCAATAACATGGTTATGCTTTTCTAATTGCCCGTGATTAGCAATCATTTTACACGTATTTGCAATGTCTAAATTATTTGTTGCAATACAACCAGCATCTCCATAAGCACCTAAATTTTTACCAGGATAAAAACTAAAAGATGATGCATCACCAAAAGTACCCGACAATTTTCCTTTGTGTGTGCTTCCATGAGATTGGGCACAATCTTCAATGACAATCAAATTATGTTTTTTAGCAAGCTCCATAACGTGAGTCATGTTAACTGCATTGCCGTATAAATGAACGGGAATAATTGCTTTTGTTTTTGATGTAATTTTTTCTTCAATTAAATTTGTATTAATTAAAAGCGTGTCTTTATCAACATCTACAAAAACAGGTTTTGCTCCAATTCTACCAACGGCTTCCGATGTAGAAACCCATGATATAGCAGGAACAATAACTTCATCGCCAGCTTTAATCTTAAAAGCTTCTAATAAAATCTCAAGAGAATCGGTTCCATTAGCACAACTAATAACATGTTGCATGTTTAAAAAACTTTTAAAATCATTTTCAAACTGTGTACAAAACACATTATTACCTCCACCAACAAATGCAGTTTTACTGATTACATCAGCAATAGCTGCGTCAATTTCTGATTTTAAATTTTGATATTGAATTTTTAAATCAACAAAGGGAATTTTCATTTATAATTAAAATTTAAATTAATTTATATTTTAAAAATCTGCTTATAAAAAACAGATTAAATATTTCTCATTTTTTTTGCAGGATTGCCCGCGTAAATTCCTGGCTCGGTAATGTTTTTTGT
>CAIYSA010000173.1 GCA_903928655.1 uncultured Bacteroidota bacterium | reverse complement strand
TCTAAATCAAAATCTTTTCCGGTTACATTGATTGTTTGCGGATAACCTGCGCTTAAATGATAAATAGCCGAATCGGGTCTGATAATAGCAGGAATATTATTGGTCGGTAATTCGTATAAAATAGTTAATCTTAAAGTATCGAATTTTTCGTTTTTACATTTATTATCTCTGATTAAAAAATCGACCGAAGGTGCACCTGCTGCATATAAATTATCGCAATTGGGGGTCCAACAAAATTCATATTGTTTTTCACCTTGCACCTGATCTATCAAGCGGAATGTAGCGCCATTGGCCAGAAAATCGTAATTCACATTTTGCATGTACACATCTATCTGGTCTTCGATATCAAAATCGGAACCGATAACCGCAACACAAACTTCTTGGTTAATAACCGCCGCAACATTGCCCAATGGATCGACCTTAGAACCTGCTAAGCTAGAAGCTTGCAGCAATGGTCCTTCGTTAGCTAGTGGTAATAAATTAATTTTTATTAATAAAGTATCTGTACCTTCTTTTGGACAAGAATTATCTGCTATTACAATTTCTAAATAAGTATTAGAATCTATGGTAGTGGTACAATCGGGTGTCCAACAAAATTCGGCACTCACATTTTTTTGCCCCATTACAATTGGCGGGAAGGTTGCCCCCTGTGCAAATAAATCAGTGTTGATGAACCTAGCCGTCATAGTAATTTGATCTGCTGCATTCGAATCAATTCCTAAAATTTGGAAACAATTTTGTTTATCTATTTCAGCATTCAATATATTATTTGCCAATGAGGTTTTTATTTTCGGAATAGCATTCGCTACCGATTGAAATTGAAAGTTCACTCTTACGGTATCATCTTGCGAAAAAGGACAAGAGTTATCGTATAAAATAAAATCGATGAAGGTGCCATCGCTAGTATCTAATGGGCAGATAGGCGTCCAACAAAATTTGGTAGTAAGACTAGACATACCGCTTGCATCGGCCGGATTAAAAAATGCACCTTTCGATAAAAGTTTATAGGCACCAGAAGTGTCCACTCTATATTTTAAGATTTCGGTGTTATTACCATCAATACCATTTAAGTCGAAGCAACTTTGTTGACCAACGGTAAACAACATGGTATTGTTAGTTAATCTAGTAGAAATAACTGGCTTGAATCTTGGTGGACAAACAATCACTTCTAGTTGTAATTCGCGTCTTACTTCTCCAATTTTAACACCATCTCTATACTCCTCGCATAAAATAGAAATTACATAAACCCCAATTTGTTTGGGCACCAAATAGATAACAGACTTAGTTGCTTCGACGGCTAAATCGGGTGCACCGTTTAGGTATTTACCAGTAGAAGGTCCATAAGTATTTTGCCAAATAATATCGTCGTATGGGCCCGAAACTGAAACAGGTCCTGGGTTTCCACCACCTCCACCGCTGGTATTACCACCCGCTAAAGGTGTGATAATTGAAAAACGCATAGAGTCTCCATCCGCATCGATGGTTTTAAAATCATATTTAAAGGGTTCGTTGATGCACAAATAACTTAAAGGGTCGCGCGTAAACTCTGGACTGTTATTAATTTGCAAACCACCACCACCCGGATAAGCCGAAGGCAATTCCATATAAAAAGCCATGGGTGTATTGCCTGGGTTAACAATATTTTTTATGATATTATTTCTACAACACCTTTCCCAAGAAACATAATATCCCGCCGTATTGTTGAACTGAGTAGCAGGCATGGTAAATTGTCCTTTGAAAATTCCAGTTTCTACACAACGCAATTGCGGATTGATACAAGAGGTATTATATTTAATTGGATAAATGACCGTACGGGGCAGTGTGATATTTTTGACGCGCGTGTTGGTTGCTTTGTCAAAAATCCC
>CAIYSA010000172.1 GCA_903928655.1 uncultured Bacteroidota bacterium | reverse complement strand
TTCTATTATGAACCACTATTATTTAATTTAAATTAGTGTCTTTATGAGATTGATAGTTTTTTTCTTGTTGTGGTATTCTATATGAAGGAACCAATTTTCTTAAAATAACTCTAATTATTTTTTCCTTATCATTTAAAACAACGTGAGCAGCAATTTTACCAATATCCAAAATTTCGTCGAATTTTGTTCTACCAAAAATAGATTCGAAATGTTTTTGACCATGAAATTTAACTCCACCTGGTGCTTTACCCAACACCCAGTCCTTTAGTACTTTATCTTTATATTTGGTAACAATTTCACCATCAATGGTTACCCCACTAACACCACCAGGTTTTATATATGTTTCAGCAATAAAGTGAAAAGATTGTGAAATTGGATTACCATTATCATCATTTAATTCGCTCAAAATTTGAACTAACTTTTGTCTATTCTCGACTGACGAATTTGTTCTTTGGGTTTCCGCAATTTCATATATTTTTCTAATTTGTTCATCAGTTAATTTAGATTCAATTGGTTCACCATAGACTTCAGTTCCCATTTTAAAATCATTTTCTTGATTATATTTTTCTGACGATTTTAAATTAACAATTTCTTTATCTGACATTTCACTTGAATTAACCCAAACAAATTTTGCCGGAACGTGCTCTCTATCAAAATCTGACATTTCCCATTCAACATATTGTTTTACATGTTCTCTCTCAACGTAAAATTTAGTTAATGATGCGACTTGCCAATTTTCTCTAACACCACACATACGACCCAATAAACCTTGTATCGTTGATAACAAACTTATTGACCTGTCGTATATCATAAAGGTATAATCTTTAATCTGTGGGTGTTTTGTAATACCTGCTCGATAACCCCCCTTCACTAAAAATATAACGGGTTTTTCATTTGGTGAATTTAACATTACTTTAAATTCTTTAAAAACCGAATCATAGTTTACTTTTTTTGAACTCGAAGTGTCAATTTGAATAATATTAAATTTTTCTTTTACAAATTCATTTTTCTTAATGATACCATCAATTTTTTTAGATGCTCTAATAAAACAACATCCCCTTGGTGTAAAATCTCTCTCACCAGTGTCCCCATTAAATCGAGGTTTAATTTCATCATATGCAAACTTACACATATCATTATAAGCTGTTTTTATATAATTTATTATTGGGTATTCATTGGTTGATTTGTCTAATTTAAAATCAATATTAGAGGCTTGAAATATTTGGTCGAATTCTAACATTTCTTGTGGTCCGTAATATTGATTTGCAGGATTTAATATAATGTGTTGTTTTGAATCACTTAAATCAGAAAATATTTCGGATGTGTTTGTTGCCGATATAGAACATATGTAAATCGCCTTATCCAATAACTCGTTTCTATTTTTAAAATCCAATCCGTGGTATTTAAAAAAACTATGCAATTTAGATTTTTCACTTGAACCATAATGTGCCTCATCAATAAAAATTAATGCATTTTTTAGTTCACCTTTTGCGACTAATAACTTTTCGGGACTTCTTAATTCTTGGTTACGATACACTTTGAAAAATGAATCTTTAGTTTTAACTAAATCTCTACTTCCACTATCAACATTAGAATCGGTCGCACCAATAACTTGTAATTCAATTCTTTCTGCGGTTTGTTTTTGTAATCCAGTATCGTTCATTCCAGTAATAAACCAAATTGAATTTATTTTCAAGTATTTCATCAATCCATCAGTTATCGTAATAATGTTTGCAACTGCCCCCATAAATCCAGTTTTACCACTTTGTGGTAACGCACTAACCAACAAATGGTGATTTCTTGATGTGAATTCAGTTTCACCAGGAACATAATATGACATCATTGCCTTTACAAATTTCTTAGCAGCTTCAAATTGATTTTCATAAATAATAGAATCAGGATGACTTACACCTTCTTTTTGAATTTGTTCAATTGATAAATTATCAATTAATTTTTCCCAATTTAAATTGGTTTGGATTTCATTTTTCATTGTTTTGAAATTTTGGTTTAAATTTTATTAATTTTTAATTAATGACGTAAAATTAAATCGTTTTTTGAAAACCACCAAATTTTTAGTGAGGTATTTAAAAAACAATATTTTTTTAATGATTAATAATAGGTCACAAAGATAAGTGTAATACTTTTATAAAACAAATTAATTAGTTAAAACTTTGTTAAGGTGTAATACGACTTCCCGTGGGAGGAAGACCGGAAAATTTATTGTTCGGCAAATGTAATACCCGTGGGACGAGCTGATCATAGGAATGTTGTTTGGCATGTTACCTTTATATATAAAAATGTAACAGCATTGCC
>CAIYSA010000171.1 GCA_903928655.1 uncultured Bacteroidota bacterium | reverse complement strand
CACCAATTTCAACATCATCATATACAGTTGCAAATGCTTCAATGGTTACGTTTTTCCCAATTATTGCCTTTGGGCTGACGTTTGCAAGAGGAGAAATCATAAGTAATTATTTTTTTTATTATGCTAATTCGGGTTGTTGAGTTTTCACATCACTTTCCTTCATTTTCACTATTTGTGCCATCATTTCAGCTTCCATTACTGGCTTATTGTTAACATATGCTACGCCTTTCATGTGGCAAATTCCACGACGAATTGGTGTAAGTAAATTTAAACTAAATACAACTGTATCGCCAGGAATTACCTTTTGTTTAAATTTAACACTATCAATTTTCATGAAATAAGTTAAATAGTTTTCAGGATCTGGAACTGTTTTTAAAACTAAAACGCCACCACATTGTGCCATAGCTTCAATTAATAAAACACCTGGCATTACAGGGTTTCCAGGAAAATGACCATTAAAAAATTCTTCGTTTAATGTTACATTTTTTACTCCAATAACATGTGTTAATGAAATTTCCATTATTTTATCAATCAATAAAAATGGTTGCCTGTGTGGCAACAGTTTCATGATATCAGTAATATTTAAAGCAGGAGGAAGTGTTAAATCAATTTTCAAAAAATCCTTTTCTGCTTTTTTCTTTTTTACTAATTCTTTTAATTTTTTTGCAAAAGCCACATTACCAGCATGTCCAGGAAGACCAGCTAAAACATGTAATTTTAATGGTTTTCCAACCAATGCTAAATCGCCTACAATGTCAAGTAATTTATGACGAGCAGGTTCATTAAAAAATCTAAGTTTAGTATTATTTAAAACGCCACGGCCTTTAACTTCAACATCTGGTTTATTAAATACTTTACGTAAGTAATCTAATTTTTCTTTTGGTAGTTCACTATCAACAAGCACAATTGCGTTGTCCATGTCGCCACCTTTAATTAAATCATGTTGAATAAGAGCTTCTAATTCGCGTAAAAATACAAATGTTCTGCAGGGTGCAATTTTTTCTTTAAATTCTCCAACATTGTACATTGATGCGTGTTGAGTTCCTAATACTTCACTTCCATAGTCTACCATTACAGTAACTCTAAATTCATCTTGAGGTACTGCAAGCATTTCTACTTTTTTAATTGGATCTTCGTATGTTATACTTTCATCAAGTACAAAGTAGTCTCTAAAAGCTTCTTGTTCAACAATGCCGGCTTCTTCTAATATTTCAATAAAATTTATTGAGCTACCATCCATTATTGGCATTTCAGGACCAGTAACTTGTATTAAACAATTATCAATACCCATTCCAACTAATGCAGCAAGTACATGTTCTGTAGTATGAACTTTTGCTCCATTTTTTTCTAAAGTTGTTCCTCTTGATGTATCTACCACTAAATCGCAATCTGCTTCTATTATTGGTTGTCCTTCTAAATCAGTTCTTTGAAATTTATACCAATGTCCAATTTCTGCGGGATTAAAGGTTAATGTAACTGGTTTGCCTGTATGTAATCCTTTTCCAGTTATAGAAACTGCTTTTTGTATTGTTCTTTGTTTATCGCCCATTATTTTTTTTGTACTTAGTTTTTATTGCTTAATTTTTCTAATGCGTTAATTTTTTCATTTAGTTTAGGTAAATTTCTAAAAAGTACATAGCTCCTTCTAAAATCACCTAAACTGAAGGAAGGAGAACCTTGAACTATTTCATTTTCTTTTAAAATGGAGGATCCAACTCCTGCTTGACCTGCAATTTTTACACCATCAGCAATTTTTATATGTCCAACAATTCCTACTTGTGCAGCAATCATACAATTTTTACCAACCTTTGTAGAACCTGCAACACCTGATAATCCAGCAATTACAGTATTTTCGCCAATTTCAACATTATGTGCAATTTGTACCAAATTGTCTAATTTAACTCCTTTACGGAGTATTGTTGAGCCCAATGTGGCTCTGTCTATTGAACAATTAGCTCCTATCTCAATATTATCTTCAATAATTACATTTCCAATTTGTGGTACTTTTGCAAATTCTTTACCGTCTTGTGGTGCAAATCCAAAGCCATCACTACCAACAACAGTGTTTGAATGGATAACCACTTGGTTTCCAATTTTACACTCATGATATATTTTTACTCCTGAAAAAAGTGTGGTATCGTTTCCAATGGTACAATTATCGCCAATATATGTGTGTGGATATAATTTTACATTGTTGCCAATCTTCACATTATTACCAACGTAAGCAAAGGCTCCAACATAACAATTTTCTCCAAGTGTTGAGGTTTCACTAATAAAAGACGGTTGTTCAATTCCTGTTTTTTCGCCTTTTACTTGGTTATACATTTCTAATAATTTAGCAAAACTTGCATAAGAATCGTCAACACGAATGAGAGTACAACCGTTTTTAATTGGCTTTTCGAGTACAAGTGATTTGTTTACAATAACAATACTTGCATCCGTCTCATAAATAAAGTTTGTGTATTTTGGATTTGCTAAAAATGATAATGTGCCAGCAATTCCTTCTTCAATTTTAGAAAGATTAGATACCATCGCTTGTTCGTTGCCTTCAACGATTCCATCAAGTAACTGTGCTATTTGAACTGCAGAAAATTCCATATTTCAAATATAGTGGTTTTATGTATATTTTAATTAACTATTTCTATAATTAGTGAATTAAAACTTACAATAATTTAATAAATAACTAATGTATTAAGGATACTGATATGCTCCTGCATCAATACTTCCTGAACGCACGGCGCCAAGAATATCGGTTTGGACAAAAATATATGGATATATAGTTGTTAATCCTGCATCTCCAATGTTGCGAGCAGCTGAGCTATTTCCAATTTTAAAATCATAGCTAGATGTATTAATGAAATTGGCGGATTGATTAAATACGTTATTAATAGATGTTGAACCACTAAATGCGGTTGTTTTAAGTAAACAGCTATTAAATTTGTAATTTTTGGTAAATGTGGATGCCGAATTAATATCTAATTCTAATTCATTTGAAATGCTGCCATCAATGATGCAATTCCCAAAATACGCACTGTCTAAAGGGAAATACTGACCTCCAGAATTATTATCGATATGAACGCATTGTTGTGTTCCGCGACCGCCATTTTTATTAAAGTAATTTGCAAATGTGGTATGCAAAAATGTGTAATTGCCTCCTAAAGTTAAGGCTGCGCAGTATTCTTTACAATTAACCACAACATTATTACTCCCCCATAAATTGAAAGCAACGCCGTAAATTCCCCATTTTGAGCAATTTTTAATAATGGTATTTGTTAATCGCAATCGCTTTGGTTGAGATATATTTAATAACACTTCAGCCTGAATTCCAATATATCCATTTTTTATAATAGCGTAATTAATATAATTGTCGGTGTGGCCTTCATTTATCCAAATTCTATCCCATTGTCCCGGCTCGTCTGCATAATCTAATTCTCGTCTATCTCCTTGAAAAGTAATTTCATTGCCCTTTGTGCCATTTACTTGTAAGGTTCCATATCGATAAACCCACAATCCTGCATTTTGATGAAAATAAACTTTTACACCAGCTGCAATAGTTAGTTTTTGGGTTGAATCAACAACTAGCCAACCATAAATTACGTGTGGCTTATCATTAATCCAATTAACAGTAACGTTAGTGCCATTTGAAACAGTAGAGTAGGGTAAAAAACCAGTTTTATATTGAATGGCTTTATTTGGAAAATGGTAATAAGCATCTTGTCCCCAAGCCTCTAATGCAACACTTTGCTCATTTCCATTCACATCAAATAGGATTTTGTCCTGAATAATGAATGGGCTTAACGAACTTGCAGGGTTAACATTTACTTGAATAAAAATATAAATACTGTCTTGTGCTAAAATTTCAACATCTGATACTGATTTACCAGGCGTTCCATCTACATTTAAAGTAAACATGGATGAATTTCCATTTTGCAATCTAACGGATGAAATATTTATTTTCTGTTTATTCATATTTCTTACTCTAATTTGGCGTGTTGTGGAACCAATAGTTGTAAAAACAGTATCGAACAATACAGAATCCTGAGAAAATGATACCTTTGCGTTAGTATCAGTAATAAATTTATCTTTCTTACAGGAGACAAAAGTTGCTGATAAACAAACTGTTATGAAAATAAAGATGAGTATTTTGTTCATTGCTCGAAGTTATAAAT
>CAIYSA010000170.1 GCA_903928655.1 uncultured Bacteroidota bacterium | reverse complement strand
TGTCTATCATAAACTGATTTTGTATCAAAAAGAACTGTAAATTCATCAGTTTCATTGGGTAATATTGGAGTTTTTGGAAATTCAATTTTAGTGCAAGAACATTCAGTTTTTACCTCAAAAATAATTAATGGTTCATTTCCTGTATTGGTAAATTCAAATTTTAATTTTACAACTTCTCCTTTTTTTACAATTCCAAAACTTTTTTTTGAATCTTTTATATTCAAATATGCCTGTCCAAATGCACTCGTTGAAATTAAAAATAGCACTAAATAAAAAACCCCTCTAAAATTAGAAGGGTTTTTATAAATTAATTTGAAATTATTTTGCATCTGTAGTTGTTACAACTGGAGCAGCTTCCACAACACCTTTAATTTTAACAACTTTACTTGGTTCTTTTGAATTAGAAGAAATAGTTACATTTTTTTCAAATGGACCAGGACGTTTTGTATCATATTTTACTTTAATACTAACTGTTTTTCCTGGTAAAATTGGTTCAATGGGCCATCCTGGTTTGCCATCAATAGTTGTTGCTGTACAACCACATTGCCCTTGTACACTTGAAATTGTTAATGGAGAATGTCCAACATTTTTCACTTTAAACTCTCTTATTCCATTTGCATCAAATTTTACAGTTCCATAATCTAAAACTTCAGTTTCAAATTTCATTTCAGGAGCATTTGGATCCATAGGTTCTGCAGGAACAACTTGAGCTTTAGAAACCAAAGCTAAACCTAAAAATAATGTTATTGCTAAAAATACTTTTTTCATGTTTATAAATTTTAAATGGTTCTAAATTATTTTTTCTCTAATGGTGCTCCTTGAGATGGAGGAGTTGTAGGAAAAGCTTCTTCAACTGGTTTTGCAGCGATATTACCTTTAATCATAATAGTTTGTACGCCCGATTTTGCATTAGATTGAATAGTAACTGATTTACTAATTGGACCTACTCTGTTTGAATCGTATTTAACTTTTATTTCTCCTGATTTACCTGGTAAAATTGGATCTTTTGGACATTGAGGAACTGTACAACCACAAGAACCTTGACACATAGTAATAATTAAAGGCTCTTTACCTGTGTTTTTAAATTTAAAAGTACACTCTCCATTATCACCTTGCATAATGTTTCCGTAATCGTGAACCATTTTATCCAATTTAATATCAGCTAAACTTGTAGGCGCTACTGTTGGAGTTTGAACCGCTGCATGACCATGGCCATCGTTTGCATTATGATTTTCTTGAGCGATTGATAAAGTACTAACAAATGCTACTAATCCTAAAGATAAAATTACTTTTTTCATGTTGTTGATTTTTTATTAATTAATTATGTGTTTGTTTTTATTTTTTAAAATATATTCTAATATCGTGCCATAAAGATAGTATACACATGGTTTACTTTCATTATTTTTACCAAATTTAACAAAATTTAATTAATCGCAATGGAAATCGCAAAAACATATAATCCTCATCAAGCTGAAGCTACCTGGTACAAGTATTGGATAGACAATAAATTCTTTAAATCAACGCCTGACAGCCGCACTCCATACACTATTGTAATTCCACCACCAAATGTTACTGGGGTTTTACATATGGGGCATATGCTTAATAATACCATTCAAGATGTATTAATACGTCGTGCTCGTATGCTTGGTTTTAATGCTTGTTGGGTTCCTGGTACAGATCATGCCAGTATTGCTACTGAAGCAAAAGTTGTGGCTTTATTAAAAG
Organism: uncultured Bacteroidota bacterium; assembly: GCA_903928655.1. GTDB lineage: Bacteria > Bacteroidota > Bacteroidia > B-17B0 > Aurantibacillaceae > UBA4416. The sequence goes on along the minus strand of CAIYSA010000170.1, from coordinate 7,092 downwards.
AACAAGGAATAAATAAAGCAGATTTGAGTCGTGAAGATTTTTTAAAGCATGCATGGGGTTGGAAAGAAAAATATGGTGGAATTATTTTAGAGCAATTAAAAAAATTAGGCGCTTCATGCGATTGGGACAGAACAAGCTTTACCATGGATGAAGGCATGAGTGAAGCCGTAATTGATACGTTTATTGACTTATATAATAAAGGTCATATTTACCGTGGCGTGCGCATGGTTAACTGGGATCCACAAGGCTTAACAGCTGTTAGTGATGAAGAAGTAATTCATAAAGAATCTACTGGTAAATTAGTTTATGTAAAATATATGATATCGGGCACAGAGGCTCTCGAAGTGCCTGAATTTATTACTGTTGCTACAACCCGCCCTGAAACCATTATGGGAGATACTGCAGTTTGTGTTAATCCTACTGACGAACGATATGCTCATTTAAAAGGAAAACATGCTATTGTACCAATTGTAAACCGTGTTGTGCCTATTATTTTTGATGATTATGTTGATGCTACTTTTGGAACTGGTGCTTTAAAAGTAACGCCAGCTCATGATATAAACGATTTTAACTTAGGTCAAAAACATAAACTACCAACTATTGACGCCTTAACACAAGAAGGTAAAATTAGTGAAGCCGCTGGTGCTTATATTGGGATGGACCGTTTTGCGTGTCGTAAACAAATTATTTTAGATTTAACAGAACAAGGTTTAGTTGAAAAGATTGAGGAAATTAAAAACAAAGTTGGTTACAGCGAACGCACAAATGCAGTAATAGAGCCTCGTTTGAGTATGCAATGGTTTTTAAAAATGGAAGACATTAGCAAACCTGCATTAGATGCAGTTGTAAATGGCGATGTAAAATTAATTCCTGAAAAATTTATTAATACCTACAAACATTGGATGGAAAATGTACACGATTGGTGCATTAGTCGTCAGTTATGGTGGGGACAACGCATTCCGGCTTGGTATGATGGGCAAGGAAATACAGTTGCTGCAAAAACGAAAGAAGAAGCAATAGCATTATTAAAAACTAAAAATTCTAATTTTGAAGTTGAAGATTTAAAACAAGACGAAGATGTTTTAGACACTTGGTTCTCATCATGGCTTTGGCCAATGACTGTTTTTGATTCGAAAATTGTAGCTAATGGTTGGGATAAAGCCAATGAAGATTTAAAATATTATTACCCAACAAATGATTTGGTAACAGCTCCCGAAATTTTATTTTTTTGGGTAGCGCGTATGATTATTGCTGGTAAGGAATACACTGGTTTTAAGCCATTTAACAACGTTTACTTAACGGGAATTGTAAGAGATAAACAAGGACGAAAAATGAGTAAAAGTTTGGGTAATTCGCCCGACCCTTTAGATTTGATTGCAAAATATGGTGCAGACGGAGTTCGTGTTGGTATGTTATTATGCTCACCAGCTGGAAATGATTTAATGTTTGATGAAAGCTATTGCGAACAAGGACGGAATTTTGCAAATAAAGTTTGGAATGCATTCCGATTAATAAATGGTTTTGAAGTTTCGATGCCTGAGTCTCTCGAAGTTTCGATGCCTGAGGCTCTTGAAGGCGGAGAAACAATCCATCAACCAGAATCATCAAAAGCGGCAATCACTTGGTTTGAAAACAAACTAAGCGAACAATTAGAAATTATAAACGACCATTACAGCAAACACCGAATGAGTGATGCTTTAATGACTACTTACAAATTAGTGTGGGACGATTTTTGCGCTTGGTATTTAGAAGCCATTAAGCCTGATTTTGTTGACGGAAAAGCTTTGCCAATTGACAAAGCAACATTTGATGCCACAATCAATTTCTTGGAATCCTTATTAAAAATTATGCATCCTTGGATGCCATTTATTACTGAAGAAATTTGGCATTTATTAAAAGAACGTGGAGAAAAAGAATGTATCATTGTTGCCGAATGGCCTACTCTATCAGCCAAATTGGACAAAAAGCAATTAGCAGAGTTTGAAGTTTCTAAAGAATTGGTAACGATGGTTAGAAATGTAAGAGCTCAAAAACAATTATCGCCGAAAGAGAAATTAGAAGTGTTTGAAAAATCAAATACAAACCGTTCTTACTTTGATAATGTCATTATAAAATTAGCAAACCTTTCTGCATTCAATTATACGAAAGAAAAAATTGAAGGTGCGTTTTCGTTTCAAATACAAACGACTGAGTTTTATATTCCTTTATCTTCAAGCATCAATGTTGAAGAAGAAAAAGAACGATTGGTTAAAGAATTAGAATATAATAAAGGGTTCTTAAAAAGTGTAAGCATTAAATTATCAAATGAAAAATTTTTAGCAAACGCCAAACCCGAAGTATTGGCAATTGAACGTAAAAAGGAAAGTGATGCTTTAAGCAAAATTGCTTCATTAGAGGAACAATTGATGTCGTTGAGTTAATTTATTAACTTGCTTTTTAAATATATTATACTAATTTTGATTATGCGACTATATTTAACATATTTTCTAATGATTTGCTCTTTATTTATAAAGAGCCAAACTTGGCTAAATGTTACAACTGATTATATTAATAACCCTAGCTTTGAAGAATATTCAGCGTGCCCTCAAAAATATTCTACCCCTGGTAATTTATGGATAGATAGTTGTATTGGATGGACAGCAGCTACAAATGCAACTTCTGATTATTTAAATGCCTGTGCAAATGGTCTGTATCCATTAGCTGGCGTTCCTAATAATATTCCAATGGTGAATCAATTAGCATATCATGGCAATGGGTATTGCGGTTTTATTGCTAATAGTTTAGCTGCTAGTAATATGTGGTGCGAATATATTCAAACTACTTTAATAAACAAATTTGTAATTGGTAAACGATATCGATTTACCATGAGAATTATTCCATCAAAAACAATATTATATGGCGTTTCTAGAATAGGAGTTCATTTTAGTAGTTCCAAATTAACAACAGGATATCAGGAAACATCTTTTAAATTTACACCTACCCTTTTAAATTCAAAAGGTGTAATTGAAGATACAACAAAATGGTTTTTATTTGACGAAGAATTTACAGCAACAGGTAACGAAAACATAGTAACTATTGGTTGGTTTGGAGACACTTTAACTAGCGATAATGGCTATTATGATACGATTTTAGCTCAGATAATATATCGACTACCTTATTATGCGGTTGACAGCATTAATTTATTAGAATCAAAAATAAAAGAATTTAATATCAATGTTTTAACACCCAACAACGATGGAGTTAATGACATCCTTGATTTCTCTGAATACAATTTTAAAAATTTGAAATTTGAATTATATAATCGTTGGGGAAATTTAGTATTTAATACAAATGATGTTAATTTAAAATGGGGAGGATTAAACAATAAAGGTATTCCCCTAACAGATGGTGTATATTTTTATATCATAAATGCTGAAATACCTGATATCAAAGATAAAATACAAAAAAATGGATACCTATCAATTATTCATTAATCTCTGTTATTGTTTGTATTATCAACATTACTGTTCAGAAGATTAACGTGTTGTTTTTAGAATTTTGAATTGGGATTTTCAAAATTAAATGAAGCGTTAAGGATTGGAGTGAAAATCCTTTTTGAGAGGAACGAGCAAAAAGATTGCAACGGAAAGCCTGACCGAAGGGAACGCCCAAATCAATACAAAACACATTGCCCCTAACCGATTAAGACAAAATTCAGAGAGAATCAAAAAAATACTTGATTTAAGGGATATTTTAATTAATTTTCACCGTTTTAAACCAAATTTCATTAAATTTGTTTTCCTTAAAAAATGACCTTAGAAGAAAATATTAAATCAGCAATTAGAGATGTTCCGGATTTTCCGAAACCTGGAATTATGTTTAAAGACATCACTCCAATTTTCGGAAACCAAACATTATGCAACGAAATAGTTGATGGTTTTGTTTCCGTTATCGGTCACAAGCCAGATGCCATAATTGGTATAGAAAGCAGAGGATTTTTATTTGGGTTATTATTAGCAAATAAGTTAAATGTTCCATTTATTTTAGTTCGTAAATCAGGCAAACTACCTTATAAAACAATTAGTTACGAATACGATTTAGAATACGGAACGGCTAAAATAGAAATGCATGTTGACAGCTTAAAAAAAGGCTGGAATGTGTTAATACACGATGATTTATTAGCTACTGGCGGAACAGCTGCTGCTGCTGCAAATTTAGTAGAACAACAAGGAGCAAAAGTAAGCGGTTTTACTTTTGTGGTAGGATTAGAATTTTTAAACGGAAAAGATAAATTAATTAAACACTCAAATAATATAACATGTCTAGCACAGTATTAGAAAACAGCGTAGGAATGAATTTTGCAATTAACGAAAACCAAACAGCCATAGCGGATATGATTCGCAAATTTGGAAAAGACAATATCTATCCTCAAATGATGGAATGGGACGAAGCTCAAATTTTCCCCGTTGAAGTATTCAAAAAATTAGGAGAATTAGGATTAATGGGAGTTGTGGTTCCAGAAGAATATGGTGGATCAGGTTTATCTTACACAGAATATGTAACAGCAATTATTGAATTAAGTAAAATTTGTGGTTCTATTGGTTTATCAATGGCTGCTCATAATTCATTATGTACTGGTCATATTTTAGCTTTTGGAAATGAAGAACAAAAGAAAAAATATTTACCAAAATTAGCAACAGCTGAGTGGATTGGAGCTTGGGGTTTAACAGAAACAGGAACTGGTTCTGACGCAGGTGGAATGGCTACAACGGCAATAAAAGATGGAGATTTTTACGTGATAAATGGTTCAAAAAACTTTATAACTCATGCAATATCAGGTGATGTTGCCGTAGTAATTGTTCGCACTGGAGAAAAGGGTGATAGTCACGGAATGAGTGCTTTCATTATTGAAAAAGGAACTCCAGGTTTTAAATCAGGTAAAAAAGAAAATAAATTAGGAATGCGTGCCAGCGAAACTGCTGAATTAATTTTTGATAACTGTAGAGTTCACAAAGATCAACTGATGGGTAAAGAAGGTGATGGATTTATACAAGCAATGAAAGTATTGGATGGTGGACGTATTTCTATAGCAGCGTTAAGTTGTGGTATTGCACGTGGCGCTTACGAATGTTCATTAAAATATGCTAAAGAGCGTGAGCAATTTGGCAAACCAATTGCTCAATTTCAAGCTATTAGTTTTAAATTAGCTGATATGGCTACTGAATTAGAAGCCGCAGAATTATTAACATTTAAAGCAGCTGATTTAAAAAACCGTCATCAAAAAATGACTAAAGAAGGTGCTTTTGCTAAATATTATGCATCAGAAGTATGTGTTAGAAATGCAAATGAAGCTGTTCAAATATTTGGAGGTTACGGATTTACAAAAGATTTTCCAGCTGAAAAATATTACCGTGATAGTAAATTATGTACTATTGGTGAAGGTACTAGTGAAATTCAAAAATTAGTAATTAGTAGGGAATTATTAAAAGACTAATGGATAATCCTTTTTCAAAACCAGTAAGATCAGAATTACTAAAAGTGCTTTGCATATTATCATTTGTAATGTGTGGAGTTAATTTGTTAATTGGTGTTTTGAATATTTACCAATCTTCGCCAGAAGTAATGGCGAAAAATATTGAACAAATAAGAGATATTAAACCAGAAATGGCTGATCAAATGGAAAACCAAATGATTGCAATGCAGGATAATACTTATGCAAAACTAGCTCCTTATTTAAATTTTGTGTACATATTAATTTCTTTTTTAAGTGTAATGATGATGTGGAATTTTAAGAAAACAGGGTTTTACATTTATAGTATTGCGGAAATTTTACCTTACACTGCTTTTATTTTTTTAGGAAAAAATTCTATGAATATGATGGCTGGCGCAGGTGAAAACATGGCAATGGCAGGAATGGTAGCAATGGTATTTATGGTTATTATTGATTTAGTATTTGTTGTCTTATATTCAAAATGCCTTAAAGAAATGAAATAGATTTAATATTAAATAATCTTTTTATCTAAAATCTTACTTTTTATCTTTAAAATAAAATACCCTACTCCACTCGAAAAAATTAAAATCCCCATAAAATAATAAAGTAATGTTAGTGGGTTAGAAATTGTTTTGTAGATATTTGTTGCAAGATTTCCAATAATTATCCATTGGATAACATAAATAAGTGTAACATTTTCGCCTAACCATTTCAAGTACTTAAATAAAAAAGAGTCGCCAATTAACTTATTTACTTCATTAATTAATAAACTATATAAAGCTAAAAATAAAATTACCCAAAACATAAATATTAAAGAGTGGTGATAATACAAGGGTAAATTAGAAGAAATAGAAATAGCATAATTTATAGTTAATGCCATAAACCCCAAAAACAGCAATGTTATTAATAGTATAAATTTTGGTTTACTTAAAACACTTAAATCATACCTTTTTTGTATACTATAAAAAGCAATGCCTGCAAAAGGGTATGACAACCATGGAAAAACAGGGAAATAAGACCAAGGCGTACTTCCATAAAATAATGCAGAAATGAATTTTAAAACAATATTTTCAGGAATAAAATCAAGTAATAATTGCCCTAAAATAGCCACAATAAAAATACAGAAAACTGTAAAAACTAAACTTTTTTGTAATAAATTTTTCAAAAAAGCAATAATAATTAAACTAAAACCAGCGAACTGTAAAATATCAATGCCGAAAATATAAGGCCACAAATCAACTTCAATTAAACCTTTATAAACAGATAAAATTAAATTAAAATTTAGAGCAATATTTAATAACATACCTAAACCAATAATTTTTAAACCTCGTATCAATAATTGAATAAAAGTTTTATGCGACCTAGCAATAAAATAACCAAATAACAAAGCAAATAAAGGCGCAACTGGAGGACCTCCAATAAAAAGAAAAATCTTACCAAAATAACTTGTGTAAAATGCAGTATCACCAAATAATTCAACAATATGCACTTGAATCATAAAAAGAACTGCAATTCCTTTTAATAAATCAGCAATTTGAAATCGAAATACCATAATGTTGAACTTATAAATACAAAACTAATAGTGATACTAAGCTAATCTACAAAAAAAACAACTATACAAC
>CAIYSA010000169.1 GCA_903928655.1 uncultured Bacteroidota bacterium | reverse complement strand
CAGGTTATGACAGAGTTTATATGGACGGACACGATGTCAATTCTCGTATGAAGAATTGGTTAAATCTTGTACTTTTGAATTAAAATAATTAATTTACTTTAAATAAATATTTATAGAATGAAGAGTTTAAAATTATATATTGAAAACGATAAGCAAATCCTGATTTTGAGAAATGCGACTGTGGGTGATCTAGAGAATTTAAGACAATGGAAAAATTCCCAGAGAGATTTATTTTTTCATACAGAAATTATTAGTGTTGAGCAACAAAAAATTTGGTTTAACGAATTTCAAAATAGAGTTAATGATTATATGTTTATCGTTGAATTAAATGGGATATCAATAGGGTGCATGGGCATTAGATTATTAAGTAACCGTTGGGACATTTATAATTTAATTTTAGGAAAAAGTGAATTTCGAAAAAAAGGATACATGGGAAAAGCATTTAATGCGATGTTAAATTTTGCTCTAACTGTAAAAAAATCTGAAATTACATTGCAGGTACTTAAATTTAATCCGGCTGTAGATTGGTATAAAAAAAATGGGTTTAATGTAAAATCTGAACATTCCAATTTCTATTCCATGATTTATAACTCTTTCACAATATAAAATTTAAAACTTATGATTACAGTATTTGGTTCACTAATCGGTGACGAAGAGATTGCTAATGTTACAACTTGCATGAAAAGTCAGTGGATGGGATTTGGTAAAAATGTTGAAATCTTCGAGAATAAGTATAAAGAAAAATTTCGCTTAAATAACTTTGCAATGGTCGATAGTGGTTCCAATGCACTTTTTATGGCGGTAACTTTACTAAACCTGCCAATTGGCTCCGAAATAATATTACCAAGTTTTACTTGGGTTTCATGTGCACAAGCAGTTTTATTAGCAGGTCATAAACCTATATTTTGTGATGTTGATATAGCCACAATGAATATTACTGCTGATAAAATTAAGGCTCATATAACAGATAAAACAGCAGCCATTATGGTTGTACATTATGCTGGTCTTGCAGTTGAAATGAAACCAATTTTAGAACTTGGTTTTCCTGTAATCGAAGATGCCGCTCATGCAATTGATAGTACATATAATGGACAACCATGCGGTTCAATTGGTGATGTTGGTATCTATAGTTATGATGCTGTAAAAAATTTAACTGTTGGAGAAGGTGGTGGGATTACAACTCGTGAGAAAAAATTAATTGAACGAGCTAAAATAATGAGATATTGTGGTATTGGAAAATCTGGGTTTGATTCAGCATTAAATTCTGCTGGAGGAAAAGTTCGCTGGTGGGAATATGATATTAGTGAGCCTTTTATTAAAATGTTACCAACAAATATTGCTGCTAGTATTGGTATAGCGCAATTAGATCGTATCGATCATTTACAAAATCGTCGAAGACAAATTTGGGATTACTATCAAAGTGAACTATCTAGTGTTACTTATCTAATAAAACCCTCAGAAGCAAAACTAGGTGATCGACATTCTTATTTTACATATTGTATAAGAGTTCCCAAGAGGGATGAACTTGCCCATTTTTTGTTAAAAAATGAAATATATTCAACTTTGCGCTATCATCCTTTACATTTAAATCCACTTTATAAACAGTTAGATGTATGCTTGCAAAATAGTGAACAATTAAATATTGATGCATTAAGTATCCCAATTCATCCCAGGATGAGTGATATTGAAGTCGAATTGGTTGCAACTAAAATAAAAGAATTTTATTCTTGAAATACAATAAATTTTTATAAATAATGTGTGGTATAGTAGGAATTGTTTCAACTAAAGAAATTCAAGAAAGGGATTGGATAAATGATGCAGTAAATTCAATTTTTCATAGAGGACCAGATGATTTCGGAATTGAATGGACAAATGATAATAAAATAGGTTTTGGACATAGAAGATTGTCCATTATAGACTTATCAAATGCGGGACATCAGCCTATGAGAAATCTAGCAAATGATTTACTAATAGTGTTTAATGGTGAAATTTATAATTATTTAGAATTAAGAGATGAGTTATCTTCTATAGGGCATCTATTTAAAACAAATACAGATACAGAAGTTATTATGGCATCTTACAGGCAGTGGGGTACCGAATGTTTGACTAAATTTAATGGAATGTTTGTTTTTGCTTTATATGATGTTAAATGTCAAAAAGTTTTTTTTGCAAGAGATCGAGTAGGTGAAAAGCCATTATTCTTTAGTTATAAAAATGGATCAATTAGATTTGGATCCGAATTAAAAGCATTATTTGCTGATCCTAATTTTCCAAGAAGAATTAATAGAAAGTCTTTAGATATTTTATTAGCTCAAGGGTATGTCGCCGGCAGTGAGTGTATTATAGAGGGTGTAAATAAATTAGCACCCGCCCACGCAATGATTTTCGATATTAATACGTCAGAATTAAAAATATGGCAGTATTGGAATTTGCCGGTATTTGATTATGCGCTAAAAATAAATGAATCAGATTTAATAGATGAGTTAGAATATTTATTGAATGATTCTGTTAAAAAACAATTAGTTGCTGATGTACCTGTCGGGGTATTATTAAGTGGTGGAGTAGATTCAAGCATTGTAACAGCTTTAGCATCCAAAAATGTTACAAATCTTAAGACATTTACTGTAAGTTTTCCTGGACACAAAAATTTTGATGAATCTTCTCATGCAAAATTAATAGCTAATCATTTTGGAACAGATCACACAGTCTTGCCTGTATCTGATGTTTCTGTAGATGACCTGATTTTGCTTGCAAAACAATATGATGAACCAATATTTGACTCTTCAATGATTCCTACATATTTGGTTAGCAAATTAATACGTAAACATTGTAAAGTTGCATTAGGTGGAGATGGAGGAGATGAATTATTTGGTGGATATGGACATCATAGTAGGCTTTTATGGATGGCAGAAAACCTTGGAAGAATTCCATTGGTATTTAGAAAATATTTTGCTACAACAGCTACAAAATTTCTACCAATCGGTTTTAAAGGACGAATATGGTTTCAAATTCTAGGAGAAGATTTTAAAAATGGACTTCCTTTAATTACTTCACAATTTGAGCCGATTACAAGAAAAAAATTAATGTCAAATTATTCTGAATGGGAATTAATAGCAGAAAATACAAGAAAATTAAGAATTCCAATTGAAAATAGTTTATTACAGAGAGCTACTAGAATGGATTTTCTAAATTACTTACCCGAAGATATATTAGTGAAGGTAGATAGGGCAAGTATGTTAAATTCCCTCGAGATACGCGCTCCCTTTCTTGACCATAGGATAATAGAGTTTGCTTATAAAAAAGCCCCCAATTATTTAAAAACTAATTCCTCTGCAAAAAAAATAATTCTAAAAAAATTAACAAATAAATTACTGCCATCTAATTTCGAAAAAAATAGAAAGCAAGGTTTTGGAATTCCCATAGGCTCTTGGATTAGATCAAATAACGAATGGCAAAGTTTTTTTAAAGATAATTTATTAGATTTAAATGATTCAATTTTTGATAAGAATGAATTAAATAAATTATTAAATGGACATATTAAAGGTAGAGAAAATACTGAGAAACTTTTTGGACTACTAATGTTCGAACTTTGGAGAAAAGAATATAAAATACAATTATAATAAAAAAGTATGAAATTAGAAATGCTCGAAATTATTCGTTGTCCAAAATCCGGACAAAAACTAATTCTTAAAGAAAAAAATATTGTTAATAATTTAGTTGAGTCTGGAACGTTAGTATCAGAAGATGGGGTTCATAGTTATAGAATTATTAATTTTATACCGAGGTTCGTTCCTCAATCAAATTATGCAGATAATTTTGGAATGCAATGGAATTTGTTCAGAAAAACTCAATTAGATAGTTACTCTGGTCAAAATATTTCGGGAGATAGGTTTTGGAATTCTACTAATTGGGATCCTAATGATTTGAAAGGCAAGTGGATTTTGGATTGTGGTTGTGGAGCTGGTAGATTTGCAGAAATTGCATTAATGGCAGGTGCTAAAGTAGTTGCTCTTGATTATTCTTCAGCAGTTGATGCATGTTATTCTAATTTAAATAATTTTGAAAATTTATATGTAATTCAAGGGGATATTTACGCACTGCCATTAAAATTAGAAACTTTTCCATATATTTATTCGCTAGGAGTTTTACAGCATACTCCAGATGTAGAAAAGGCATTTAATTCATTACCAAAATTTCTTGCTTTAAATGGACATTTTTGTATTGATTTTTACGAAAAAAATTTTAAAAGTAAATTGCTACCAAAATTCTGGTTAAGACCAATAACTAAAAAATTAAACAAAAAAAAATTATTTCAAATTTTGCAAAATTGGACACCTAGATTATTATTCCTTAGTAATTTATTGTCTAAAATTCCTATAATAGGATTATATTTAAAAAGGGTTATTCCGGTAGCAAATTATAAAGGTATTTTGAACTTATCCGAAAAGCAGTTAGAGGAATGGGCCCTACTTGATACTTTTGATTGGCTTGCACCTGAATATGATAATCCACAAGATACTAATACAATTAGAAGATGGTTAAATAATGCATCACTTCAAAACATTGAAGTTTTAAAAGTAGTCCACTTAGTTGGAAGAGCAGTGAAATTATGATTATAGGTATAGATGCTTCAAATATTCAAATAGGGGGTGGGGTTACTCATTTAGTTGAGTTATTGAATAAATCAAACCCTCAAAAACATGAATTTAAGTATATAGTGGTTTGGTCAAGCAATTCAATTTTAAATTTAATAAATAACAATTCATGGATAATTAAAAAAAGTCCTAAAATATTAAATCTAAATCTTTTTTATAGGCTATATTGGCAAATTTTTAAACTTAAAAAAGCTGCATTAAATGCAAATTGTGATATCCTTTTTACGCCAGGAGGAAATAATTTAAGCGGATTCCAACCATCTGTTAGTATGTGTAGAAATATGCTTCCTTTTGAGTGGAGAGAACTTAGAAGGTTTGGTTTTTCTTTAAAGACTGTAAAACTTTTATTATTGAAAATTAGCCAATTGAGTTCTTTTAAAAAGTCTACTGGATTAATTTTTTTAACACAATATGCAGAAAAAAGAATAAAGCCATATATTAAATATTATGACACTATTACAGAAATTATCCCGCATGGTTTAAGTAATCGTTTCTTTTTAGACCCGAAAATTCAAAAAGAAAAAAGTGAATTTAATTTTGAAAATCCTTTTAAAATTATATATGTATCAATTATTGACCTTTATAAACATCAATGGAAAGTAGCGAAAGCAGTCTCTTTACTTAGAGAAAAAGGAATACCAATTGAAATAACACTTGTTGGACCTTTTTCAAACGGGAAATACAAACTTTTTAATGAATTAAAAAAAATTAATAACCACAAGGATTATATTAATGTAACTGGCGGCTTACCTTATTTAGAGCTTCATAAAATGTATGTTAAATCAGATATTTGTTTGTTCGCATCAAGTTGCGAAAATATGCCTAATATACTTTTAGAAGGCATGGCTTCTGGTCTACCAATTGCATGTTCTATTCTAGGACCTATGCCTGAAATATTGAAGGATGGGGGAATATATTTTAACCCTGAAAGCTCTATTGAAATTGCAAATGCAATATTTATTTTGTTTGAATCTAAACAACTTCGTGACAATCTTGCCCTTGTATCTAGACGATATGCCACAAAGTATTCTTGGGACAAATGCGCGGACAGCACTTTTAAATTTTTAAATGAAATTAAACAAATAACCTCATTATGAATACCAAAAAAAAAGTATTATTAATTTCTGGTGGTACTGGTTCATTTGGCAATGCAGTTCTAAACCGATTTCTTAATACTGATCATTTTTCAGAAATAAGAATTTTCAGTAGAGATGAAAAAAAACAAGATGATCTTCGAAAAAGAGTTAACAATAATAAAGTTAAATTTTATATCGGAGATGTTCGCGATCGCGATAGTTTAGTCCCAGCAATTAAAGGAGTTGATTTTATTTTTCATGCGGCAGCACTTAAACAAGTTCCATCCTGTGAATTCTTTCCATTAGAAGCAGTTAAAACAAATATAATTGGTACTGATAATGTTTTAACTGTTGCTCAAGAATATGAGGTGAAAAAAGTAGTGGTTCTAAGTACAGATAAAGCTGCATATCCAATTAATGCAATGGGCATGTCTAAGGCATTAATGGAAAAAGTAATGGTTGCAAAATCAAGAATATTAGACAGTAATAAGACAATATTTTGTGGAACTAGATATGGGAATGTAATGGCTTCTAGAGGTTCGGTAATACCTTTGTTTATAGATCAAATAAAAGATAATAAATCATTGACCCTTACTGATCCAAACATGACACGCTTTATGATGACATTAGAAGATGCAGTTGATTTAGTACTTTATGCATTTGAGCACGCTAATCAAGGTGATTTATTTGTTCAAAAAGCTCCTTCTGTAACAGTTGGAAATTTAGCCCAAGCTCTAATTGAATTATACAAATCATCGAGTAAAATTAAAGTGATTGGCACCAGACATGGTGAAAAATTATATGAAACACTTGTCAACAGAGAAGATATGACAAAAGCTGAAGATCTTGGACAATATTATAGAATTCCAGCAGATAATAGGGATTTAAACTATGAACAGTATTTTTCAGAAGGCATACCAGATATTGCTAATCTTAATGAATACCACTCACATAACACTTCAATTTTAGATGTAGAAGGAATGAAACAGTTATTATCAAAGCTTCCAATTATCCGAAAAGACATTTTAGGAGAAGTAGATGCTATTCAATATCCATATTAATCATGATTAAAGTTGGTGTAACAGGCTCAAATGGTTTTATAGGAT
>CAIYSA010000168.1 GCA_903928655.1 uncultured Bacteroidota bacterium | reverse complement strand
TTTTAAAAATTATTTTATTTAAATTTCATATTTATTAGTAAATTTGTCTCAATTTTTAAAAAATATGCTAAAATACTCAAAATCAACCGTTACCTTCCTATTTATATTGATGTTTGGTATAACTCAAGCTCAATTACGTATTAATCGATTTGATAAGACTCTATGGGAAATTGGTTTAGGGTTCAATATAGTTGACGATAATAATCATCAATACACCAAATTGCTTGATGTAAAAGATTCTTGGAATATGGTACCTTATCCTTCAAGATTAAGCGTAGCAAAAATATTTAATCATGGATTGAGTGCTGAACTTATACTTTCTTATAACAGGTATCATAATGGCAATATAATACAAGGTAAAATAGCTAATTATAATAGAAATTATTTTTCGACCGACTTGAATGCTAAATATGATTTAAATGAATTATTTGGTGATACTAAATGGTTTGACCCATCTTTATCATTAGGTTTTGGTTACACATACATTGGAGCGGATTTAAAGAATAATGATAATGTATTGAAAAATGTATCGCAAAAAATTGTAACTTTTAATACTGGAATTGGTTGTAATTTTTGGGTTACAAATCAATTAGCAATTACAACACAAGCATTAGCTAAATGGAATATAAGCAATAAATTAGGAAATCATACTCAATATGCTTTAGGCGTTATTTTTAAATTTAGTAGTTTAGATATTAAACTAACTAAGAAAACTAAAGAAAACAAAATAAGAAAGAACATAAATGATGTAAATGTAGTAAAAAAGAATCCTATTGACTCTGTCGTTAAAACAGAAAAAGGCACTGTTACTCCAATTGATTCAAGTCAAGAAAAATTAGATTTAACCGCTAAACATGAAATTGCAACTAAAAAAGCGAATATGATTGCTGAGGAAGTTTTATTTGAGTTGAGTTACATAACTCTTGACTCTAATGGACTAAAGAAATTAGACGAAATTGCTGAACTAATCAAATCTAACCCTAGTATGAAAGTAAATATTATTGGACACACTTGTAGTATTGGCTCAAAAGAATTTAATGAAATTTTATCTGAAAAACGTGCCCGATATGTAAGAGAAGAATTAGAAAAACGTGGTGTAAATCCATTAAATTTTAACAAATGCATTGGTAAAGGTCCTGATACACCTTTATTTGACAACTCATCTATAAACCAAGCTAAAAACAGGACTATACGCTTCGAATTAGTTGATTAACTATTTGTTAGTTCGTGCATAAAAAAAACTCATCAATTAAATTAATTGATGAGTTTTTTTTATACGATAACACTAATCAAATGTAATTAGCGCAAATTTGTTTTTATTTTAATTCAAATGTTTAGAGGGTAATTTTTTTTCTAAGTAATGATTAGAATCCTCTGATATTTTTTTTAATAAAACACAATAGCCAAAGAAATTTATAAGCATATTTTTCAATCAAAAACTTTATCAATATCAATAATATTAATTTTCAGAATAAGATATTAAATAGGAATACAAATTATTTAAAATTGGAGTGTTTGTTTTATTGAAATATATTATTACTTATAATATCCGTAACCGTATCCAGAACGATAGCCATAACCATAACCATATTTAGCACTTTCAACAACTCCATTAAAAACTAAATTAATGCTTTTAAATCTCTTTTGTTTATCTAAATTATCTGCAAATTTAACGCGTTCAATAGGTGTATAATCTTGTCGAAGTACAAATAAAGTTGTATCAGCTTGCTTTTCCAGTATTTGAGCATCAGTAACTATACCTATTGGAGGAGCATCAATTATTATATAATCAAAACGAGATCTTAGCTCCTTAAATAAAGTGTCAATTTTTCCATTTAAGAGCAATTCAACAGGATTAGGAGGTATTGGTCCGCTAGAAATAATATAATAATTTTCTTGTTGATCAATTGGTAAAATAATTTCATCGAGTGTTGCAAGCCCAATCAAATAACTACTTAATCCTTTTTCAACAGTCATTGTTAAACCAGAAATTAACTTAGGTTTTCGCAAGTCGAATTCTAGAATTATAACTTTTTTTCCAAGCATTGCTAAACTTGAGCCTAAATTTAAAGATACGAAAGACTTACCCTCACCACTAACACTAGATGTAAAAAGAATGCTTTTTACTGGATTACCATCAATTGTTAAAAATGAAAGATTGGTACGAAGAGCTCTCATATGTTCTGAAAAGACATTATGGCTTGTGTTATTAATTGCTATACCACCAGTGTGTTCTGACCAAGTAATATCTCCCAAAATTGGTAATTTAGTTACTCGTTCAATATCTTTTCTTACTCTAATTTTATCATTTAATAAATCAATAATATAAATTGTAGTAAATGGAATCGCAAAACCAATAATAATCAATAATAAGTATACATTTCGTTCAACAGGCTTAAATGGTGCTATTCCACTTCGAGCCAAATCAATCGTTCTACTGTCGCTAACCGCAGAAGCAAAAGATAATGCAGTTTCTTCTCTTTTTTGAAGTAAGAAGGTAAAAAGATTGTTTTTAATTGCTTGTTCTCTACTGATATCAACAAGCATCCTCTCTTTACCTGGAATTGTCTTTATCATAGATTCTAAGTGCTTGTTTTGATTTTGCAACTGAATATATGTTAGATTAAGGTTTTGTTTTAAGCTTTGAACATTTTCATAAATATTATTTTTTAAACTTCTAATTTGATCATCTAATACTAAAACAATAGGATTATCGGCTTTTACCAAACGTATTTGTCTTTCCTTTTGCATTTCCAAAACCGATACCTCTTTTAAAAGATCAACAAGTGTTGGATCACTAATTCCTAAAGTTGCAGGCACGATACCCTGCTTATTACCCTTATTTTTAACATACTCATCTATTCCACCCAATACACTTTGTTGTATTTTAACTTGGTTTAATTGAATATCATTTTCCTTTACGCTTTCTAAAAATAAAGTAGCTTCCGCACTAATATCAGTAATTCCCTCACTAGACTTAAAATTTTCAACACTTTTTTCTACAACAGTTAATTCACTTGATATCAATTTTAAACGCTCTTCAATAAAAGCTAGAGTATTTGCAGCAACTTTATTTTTATCATCTAATGCGTCATGATTATAGGCATCAACCAATTTATTTAAAATATCTTTTCCTTTTTGGGGAACTGCGTTATTAAGGTTTAAATTTAAAACACTCGACATTTTACTCGATGGCTCAATTGTCAAGTTTGATTGTAAATCTTCTGTAATTAAACTAATAGGCTGAATAATAGCCAATAATGATTTTATTTCGGGACTTTTACCTGTAAATGAAATTTTAAAAGTACCAGAAACTGTTTTAATTTGAGTATTTGCTGGATAAAGTACTCCATCGATTTTAATATTTTTACTATTAATAATTTCTATTTCTAAAGGTCCAGAAAAAGTTCTTTCATTACCTTCAATTAAATTTAGAAATATGGGGCTTTCATCGTAAAGTTCAATTGTTCTTGTAGTTTCCTTTAATCCATAAGAAACATTTAAATTCAAAGTATTTACAACTTTTTCCATCAAAGAAAAAGACTTTAGAATTTCAATTTCATTATCAACAAC
>CAIYSA010000167.1 GCA_903928655.1 uncultured Bacteroidota bacterium | reverse complement strand
TCATTGTCATAGCCAATAAGGGGTTGACCATTAAAACGCCCATTAATAAATTCTTTACCAATCAACTAATCACTTGGCTCAATTCCATTGATTTTGGGAAGGGGTAAAATCGCCCTTTTTTAGTTCATTTTTTACCTTTTTTCATTACATTTATACTTGTTAAACAACCAGTATTTGAATATTGTAATGCGCCTCTTTTCTTCACATATAAAATATTTAATATTCATTTTCGGGGTATTTATTGCCAGTGCAGCAATAGGACAGGATTTTTCCAATAAAGGGACTGATTTTTGGGTAGTTTATAGTGGTCATATTGATGCGCTAAGTTCAAGAATGGCGCTTTATATTACTTCTGATGTAAATACCAGTGGTACCGTATCTGTCAATGGTGTATCTACCACTTTTAATGTAATTGCTAATCAAGTTACACCAGTTCAATTAACTAGCGCTACATCACCCAGTAATTTTGATGCTTATTTGACTAATTCTAACATAACGCAATTTGAAGTGATTGGAATTAATAAAGGGATTCATGTTACAAGCCTAAATCCAGTTGTTGTTTATGCTCACATTCTAAATTCAGCGCGGTCAGGTTCTACATTAGTATTGCCAACAAAAGTACTTGGAAGAGAGTATGTAGTGGCTAGTTATAAATCTACAGGTAATATAGTAGCCGCAAATTCATCAGCACAGCATAATTCTGAATTCAATATCATTGCAACAGAAGATTCTACAAATATTGAAATTACTCCTTCTAATTCTGACTACAACAAAAGACATCTTGCGAATGTCACTTTTGATACCTTATTAAACAAAGGCGATGTTTATCAATTTCAAAGTTTTGAAGATTTGACAGGCACTAAAATTAAATCTATTGCGACTGCAACTTCTTCGTGTAAAAGAATTGCAGTTTTTTCAGGTTCAACATGGACATCTATGGGTTGTTCAAGTGCGTCAAGTGGTGATAACCTTTACCAACAATTATTTCCAACTAGCTCATGGGGAAAACATTACTTTACATCCCCTTCAATTAATAGAGGATATGACATATTCAGGATTTTAGTGCAAGACGTATCAAGTATTGTTTACGTAAATGGAGTTGCATTAGATAAAAATCTTTTGATCAACAATTCATTTTATGAAATCAGTACTTCTGGAAACAATACATACAGGGATATTATTTCAGACAAGCCAATATGTGTATTACAATATTTTATTACAATGAATTGTGATAATAACAATATTGGTGATCCAGAAATGATTGTGTTGAATCCTATAGAACAGACGTTAAATGATATTACTGTAATGTCAGCTAAAAGAGACCTTACACCTCCAAATACAAATATTACTGGCCATTATCTTAATGTTATATACAAAACTTCTGCTTTTAGTAGTTTGAAAATTGATGGAGCATCACCAACATCAACACCCAAAGTAATGGGATCCACAGGCTATTCTTATTTGCAAGAAGATGTAACAAATTCAACAAATAGTATTTCTACATCTCATAGGATTATTTGTGATTCTGGTTTTATTTGTATTGCCTATGGTTTTGGAAATGTTGAATCATATGGCTATAACGCAGGTGCCAATGTAAAGGATTTGTACCAAACACTTTCAATAAATAATCAATATGCTATTGAAAAAAATCCAATTACCTGTAAAGGAAGTCCATTCAAAGCGGCAATAACACTTCCATACAAACCCATCTCGCTTAAATGGAAAGTACAAGATTATAATGACATTTTTCAAAATGCTCCACTTCCCTTAGATTCAACTTTAATTAATGGTAAACAAATCTATAAATACATTTTAGATACTAATATCATTTACAATACAGTTGGTATTTTTAATTTTCAAGTGATTGCAAATAATCCAACAACTGATGGTTGCAGTGGAGAGCAGGAAATTAATTTTGATTTAAAAGTAATTGCGCCTCCAGATGGTAATTTTAATTTTATTACTAGTAACTGTATCATAGATTCAATATCATTGTCTGATAATACGCCAGTGGGAGATAAGCCAGTGTATAAGTACTTTTGGGATTTCGGGGGTGCTAAATTTTATGATACATTGCCCAATATTAAATTCAAACCTGATCATGAAGGGGAATATAATATAAGATATGTAG
>CAIYSA010000166.1 GCA_903928655.1 uncultured Bacteroidota bacterium | reverse complement strand
TAACTCTTGATGTTTCAAAATAAGTTAAATGGTTTGCATTATTTACATGACCTAACTGATCTATGTCTTTAAACCTAATTTGTATATTAGTTTTATGTTTGAATCTAGTTATTAAATCATCCGTTACGCTAATCATTTATATTTCACGGTTAAGTAAGTGAAAAGCAAATTGTTTTAAAGATTCCTTTTTATCTTCATTTGCTTCAATGTCTTTTAAATGTGTTAGAGCAATTTCAGTATATTTATTTGCCTCGTTAGTTGCAATATTTTTGATATTTAAGTCATTGTAAATTTTTGTAACCTGCTCAACTTTTTCCATCATGTTTGATGATAGCAAGAGTTGTGATAAACTTTTGTTTTGATCAACAGAGGCAAGTTCAAAAGCTTTTAAAAGTAAAAACGTTTTTTTGTTTGAAATAATATCACCTCCTACTTGTTTCCCAAATTTATCGTCTGTTGCGTATACATCCAAAACATCATCTAATATTTGAAAAGCAATTCCAATATTTTTTCCAAATTCGTAAATATGATTTTGATTTGTAGTGTTTGCATTTGCGCAAATAGAGCCCATTTGCAAACTACAACCTAATAAAACGGCAGTTTTAAATGTAATCATATTAATGTATTCATTAACACTTACAACAAGCTGTGTTTCAAAATTCATATCATATTGTTGGCCTTCACAAACTTCTAATGCAGTTTTTGAAAATAATTTTAATAAATCATGTATATGAACAGGATTCGATTTACATAATTCATCTAATGATTTAACCATCATTCCATCACCGCTCAAAATTGCGATATCAGTATTCCACTTTTCGTGTACGGTTGTATTTCCCCTTCTTAATGGGGCTTTGTCTAAAATATCATCATGTATGAGCGAAAAATTATGAAATAATTCAACTGCTAATGCTGATTGAATGGCGTGATTAGGATTTACGTCAAATAAATCGCAACCTACTAATGTTAAAAGTGGTCGAACACGTTTACCGCCTAAACCAATAATATAGGCCATTGGCTCATACATTTGGGTTGGAGAGGTAGAGTTTAATTGTTGTTGCTCGGTATTAATAGCAACAGTTAATATTTTAAATAATGATTCGAAGTCCCGCACTTTAAATTATTTTGCTTCAGCCATTTTCAATAAATAAGTTCCATATCCACTTTTTGTAAGTGGTATTGCAATTTTTATTAATTGCTCTTTTGTAATGAAATTCATTTTGTAAGCAATTTCTTCAATACATCCAATCTTTAGTCCTTGTCTCTCTTCTATCACTTGCACAAACTGACCAGCTTGCATTAATGATGCAAATGTGCCAGTGTCTAACCAAGCCGTTCCTCTATCTAAAATTGAAACTTTAAGTTGTTTACGTTTTAAATATTCTTTATTAACGTCTGTAATTTCATATTCGCCACGAGGAGATGGTTTTAAGTTTTTAGCAATTTCAACAACTGAATTATCATAAAAATACAAACCAGGTACTGCATAATTTGATTTAGGTTCTAAAGGTTTTTCTTCGATTGAAAGAACATTAAAGTTCTCGTCAAAATCAACAACACCATATCTTTCAGGGTCACTAACGTGATAAGCAAATACAACGCCTCCTTCAGGATTATTAATTTTTTGTAACATACGGCCTAACCCAACACCATAAAAAATATTATCCCCTAATACTAAAGCTACTTTATCATTACCTATAAATTTTTCACCAATTACAAAAGCTTGAGCTAAACCATTTGGAATATCTTGAACGGCATAAGTAAATTTACATCCTAATTGTTCGCCAGTTCCTAAAAGTCTTTCAAAATTTGGTAAATCTTGTGGTGTTGAAATAATTAATATTTCGCTGATACCAGCCATCATTAAAACAGATAATGGGTAGTAAATCATCGGTTTATCATAAATTGGCATCATTTGTTTACTCATTGCTAAAGTAAGTGGGTGTAAACGCGTGCCTGAACCTCCTGCTAAAATTATTCCTTTCATAAGTGTTATTTTTTCGAAATTTAAAAATAAGATTTTATTTTAAGTTAATAGTCTTTTTTAAATCT
>CAIYSA010000165.1 GCA_903928655.1 uncultured Bacteroidota bacterium | reverse complement strand
TTTTATAATCAATAAATAATAATATTATCTTAAGGTTCCGTTTTTATCAGCTTCTTTAGTTTGTTTAATCATTTTTATCGTCCAATATGTTAAAAGAGAAGCTATTATGACCCATAAAATTACGTTCGGTCCATGACCCAAAACACGCATTCCCTTAAATACCAATTGAGAAAAATCACCAATTGCATAAAAAACATCTGTCATTGTTACCATTAAAGCGCTCATAATTAAATCTATTTTGTAAGTTTACACCACAAAAATATAAAAAATCTTTAAAAAATAGCTTTTTCTTTAAAAAAATGATTGTAGGGTTGTTAAAAAATAGAACGCAAGTATCAATTTTCTCACTTTTGATCATTGGAATTAGTTTATTTGCATACAATTTAGCCATATCGGGATCTTTTATAGAGGTATATAATGTTCAAGATAATTTATTGTATAATTTAATTTTTAGTAATTTTTATATTTCCTCAATTTCTTACACATTATTAAATTTTGTTTTAATTTTAGTTGGAGCCTTAATTATAAATCTTGTTTCAATTAATAGTGAAATTGTTTCTAAAGAAAACCTATTGCCGGCTTTATTTTATTTTATTTTTTCTTTTTCTTCTATTACTAGCAATCAATTGCAGCCAATTTCAATTTCTAATCTGTTTTTAATACTTAGTTTGCATTATTTGTTCAACTCTTATAGAGTCGAAAACGCTTTGTTTGAATTATTTAATGTTGGCTTTTTAATGTCATTAGCGAGTTGTTTTTATACCTATTATGTTTTAATAGTAGCGTTAGGCATAATCGGTCTATTTATTTTAAAACCTCTTAACTGGCGAGAGTTGTTATGTTTTATTTTAGGAGTTGCTTTGCCTTTATACCTTTTTATGAGTTTTGCGTATTTAAACGGAAGCGATTTTCAAAAACCATTCTCATTGTTTTCAAATGCTTTAAAACATATAAATACTCCTATTTTTTCTGAATACTACCTAATTCTAACTTGCTCCCTTATTTTTTTAATCTTGCTATCGATTGGTTTTTATTTTAAAAATGGTTTTGGTTCAAGAGTGAAAATTAAAAAAGCTAAATTTATTTTAATTTGGCTAGGCGTTTTATGCTTAATTATATCCTGTATCGACACATCTTCAGCAATGATACTTTTGCCATGCGCAATCCCATTTAGTATAATAATTGGCGATTATATTGGCGAAATAAAACAACTTAAAGTAGCAAATACCCTTTTAAGCGCTGTACTTATTGGTTTTGCAGTTATTTGTATGCATAATTTAGGGGTTTTCTAATTTGAATTTCTTTAACATTTTGTTTAAAAAATTACCATACAGATTTCAAGAATTGCCTATTTTTGTGTAAAATAAAATTGATTTATATGAAATTTGGAGTAGTTGTTTTTCCTGGGTCTAATTGTGATGAAGACATGGTTTATGTTTTAAAAGATATTTTAAAACAAGAAACTGTAAAGCTATGGCATAAACAAACAAGCTTAGAAGGTTGCACGCATATAATTTTACCAGGAGGATTTTCTTATGGCGATTATTTAAGAAGTGGTGCAATTGCACGTTTTTCGCCAATTATGACTGAGGTAATAAAACATGCTGAAGCTGGTGGTTTTGTATTTGGAGTTTGTAATGGGTTTCAAATATTATGCGAAAGCGGTTTGCTACCTGGTGCTTTATTACATAATAATACTCGTAAATTTATTTGCAAAAATGTATTTATTAAGGCTGAAAATACTAATTCGGTTTTAACAAATTCAGTCCCTTCAAAAGCCATTAAAATACCAATTGCTCATGGTGAAGGAAAATATTTTGCAGATACTGAAACTCTAGCTAATTTAAATAAAAATGGGCAAGTAATATTCAGATATTGTAACGAAGCGGGTGAAATTACAGATGAAAGTAATCCAAATGGTGCTACAGAAAATATTGCTGGAATTTGTAATGCTGGTAAAAATGTTTTTGGCATGATGCCACATCCAGAGCGAGCGGCAGATGAATTATTGTCAAATACAGATGGAAGAGCAATTTTTGAAAGTATATTAAAGACTACTTTACAACCAGCATAAAGCCTTTTCCGAATTAGTTTATTATTAAGAGTTTTAGTATTATTAAATTGTAAAGTTATTTATTGCAAATTAAAAACTCATAAACTTTAGAATATCTTTGAAAATGAATAATTCTTTACTTTGGCTTGAAATACCTGTTTCTGATTTTAAACGCGCTGTCAGTTTTTACGAAAATATTTTCGATATTAGTCTTGATATTAGAATTTTGTTTGAGACCCAAATGGCATTATTTACTAAAGAGCAAATTGGAATTAAAGGTTCATTAATTGAAACAAAAAATCATACAGGATCAAATGGAATTAAACCTATATTCTATGTTGAAATATTAAATGAAGCCATCATAAAAGTCAAAAAAAATGGAGGTGCTGTGGTTTCTGAGCCAACTTTGCTAAGACAAAAAAATAAAGACGGTGATGTAATTATTGGAGCAAATTTAATTGATAATCAAGTTGGTTATTATGCCGAAATAATGGATAGTGAAAATAATCATATTTATTTATATAGCCATAGCTAAAACAATAAATTAGTTTTAGCTTTTTTATCCTTAAGATTTTCTAAGTAAATTTCAAAAACAGTAATAAAGTTTTCGTTTTTTTTAATAGCCTCAAAAATCGCGAAGTTATGCATGTATCTGTTATCTCCTTTGATAATTAAAAAATAGTCGGAATTTTCTAATTCGGGTAAAAGTTTTGTTGTACGTTCAACATCACCAGCAAATAAATCAAAAGCCGAATTAACGTTTTTGGTTTCGGGAGGTTGAAAAGAAGTTTGATTAGAAATTAAATTGAATTCAATGTTTAATTCATTATGCCAAAAAGTATATAATGGAAAGTAAAAATTCTCACCGTCTTTGTGACTAAAATCTAGTAAATCTTTTAATTTAAAATCGATATTTAATTCTTGATTTAAAGCATTTATAATGGTGTAAATTGTCTCTGTTGAAGTGATTGAGAATATATCAAAATCAAAATGTTCATCATCAATAATATTTAGAGTATGTGTTACCATTTTTTATTTAGGAAATTAATTCGCAATTCTGATTAAAAGTAAAAAAAATACTTGAAATTAACTCGATAAAACTTGAATCATTGCTTTAGCTTTTAATAAACATTCTTCATATTCATCTTCAGCATTACTCATCGCGGTAATTGCACTTCCAACACTAAAACTTAAATAATGTTTTTTTTCATCATAAAATACGCTTCTAATGAGCACACTTAAATCAAAATCTCCATTTTCATCAATATATCCAATTGACCCAGAATAAGGTCCACGATTATATAATTCATATTCATCAATCAGTTGCATGGCTCTAATTTTTGGTGCACCAGTCATGCTTGCCATAGGAAATGTGTTGTTTATGATTTCTTTAAATGTTGTGGATTCTTTTAATTCGCATTTTACAGTGCTTACCATTTGATGCACTTGTTTGTATGATTCTATATCAAATAATTTTTCTACTTCTACAGTTCCTTTTTTTGCAATGCGAGATAAATCATTTCTGCAAACATCTACTATCATTACGTTTTCAGTTCTTTCTTTTAAACTATGCAACAAATTATTTTTCAAGTCATCGTCTTCGCTAGTTGTTTTTCCTCGTTTTGCAGTGCCTTTAATTGGCTTTGTAATTAAGTTGTTTTCTTTTTTAGAAATATATAATTCCGGACTCGAAGAAATAATATATTGATGGTCAAATTTTGCCAAGCAGGCGAATGGAGCATCACTTATTGAATTTAATTTTTCGAATAACATTATTGGATTAATTTCAACATCCCTTGCTTCAAACGTTATGCAATAATTTATTTCATAAATATCGCCCTTTTGAATATGATTTTTAATATTATTAAAATTTTTAGTGTACTCTTCTTTTGATACTGTACTTATTAAATTAATTTTTTTTGATTCTATTTCGCTATTAAATCCTGATAGTTTATTTATTGATATTTTTTTTTCTACTTCAATAAAAAGGGTTTCTGGAAACCAAAGAGGATTAGTGTTTTTAGTTTGAAAATTTTCTATTTTGTTTTTGTAATCATAGTTTATAAAAACAATATGTTCTTTTAAATTGTCAATACAAGAACTTTGTTTATTTGAAAAATAGACATCGAAACCTTCTTCGCTATTTATTACTTTTTCAAGATAAATAAATCTAAACTGATTAAGTAGGGCTTTCATCGAGTAAATATATGATTTTAATTAGTAAGATAAATAGTCAATCTTTTGATTTTATTACTTCAATAGTATAAATTTACTTTAAATACTTTAGTTAATTTTTAATTTAATAAATACAATTTCGAATAATGAAAAAAATAATCACTTTAATTATTGTTACTTATTCATTTCTGGCTCAAGCTCAAAATGTAGGAATAAACAGTACTGGTGCTGCACCTGTTGCTAGTGCTATGCTCGATATAGCATCTACAACTTCTGGCTTGCTTACACCTAGAATGACTTCTGTTCAGAGAATAGCTATTGTTGCTCCAGCAACCGGGTTATTTGTTTATGATACAACTGTACAGAATTTTTATTATTTTGATGGTACAATTTGGCGCTTGTTTTTAAATACAACAACTGGTTGGGCTTTAACAGGTAACACATTAGTTGGCACTGAATTTATGGGGTCAGTAAATGCTCAAGCAGTTAAATTTTATTGTAATAATATTGAACGTCTGCGTATTAATCCTACAGATGGTGAAATTGTAGCAGGTGCAGCAGCATCTCCTTACCCTGGCGATATGTTGGCGGCAGTTTCTAATGCGGCTCTTTCATTTGGAATAAATGGATATTCTGCACAAAATGGATCAGGAACTTGGGGCGAAATATTAGTTGGTAGTTCTACTAATTTTTCAGCAGTGCAGGGTGTGTATGGCGGATCTGGTGTTGGTGCTGGAGTATTGGGTAATTATAATGGCACAAATACCGCCAACACAAGGGCTGGTGTATATGGCGTGTGTAATACTCCCGCTGCAACTGCTGGAGGTGCTGGAGTAAATGGTTATAATGGTTGTACGTCCGGAAATCAACATATGGGAGTTTTAGGGACTTATAACGGATCAGCTTATGGCATTGGAGTGCATGGCATTGGATTTGGTGGCGGTATTATTGCTGGAAATTGGGATATAGCTGTAGTTGGATGGAGAGCAAATAATGCTAATTATAGTGGTTATTTCAATGGAAATCATGTAATTGCAAATGGAACAAAATCTGCATCAGTACCAACTACTTTAGGAAATCAATTACTTTATGTTACTGAAACCCCTGAAGTTTGGTTTGAAGATATTGGAAGCGGAAAATTAGAAAATGGTCAAGTTAAAATTGAATTGGACCCTTTGTTTTTAGAAACTGTTGTAATTGATGAGAAACATCCAATGCATGTGTTTGTTCAAATGGAAGGCGAGTCAAATGAAGTTTATGTAATAAAAGATAAGACAAGTTTTAGGGTTAAAGAGAGAAATAGTGGGAATTCTAATGCAGAATTTTCTTATAGAATAATGGCTAAAAGAGTACATTTTCAAGATCATAGATTTGGTAATGATCCAGTTTGGGGCCCTGGTGATACTCGAAAATATTCTCAATACGCTACACCACCTTCTATAGATTACGATGAAAATGTTAAGTTTCAATTAGAACAAAAACAAAATTGGAAACAAACACCAATGCCAAAAGGATTTATTTATTATGATCAAATTCAAAAAGAAGAAAAAGAAAGAGAGTTAACTAAAGAGAACAAAAAATAATGAAATATTTATTTATACTATTTTTATGGATTCCATTAAAATTTTTTTCCCAAGGCTTAATTAACAATGGTGCGCAAATTGTATTTACTGGCGGTAGTCAAATTTATATTGATGGTGCATTAGGCCATTACACTAATCAATTAGGTGGGTTAATTACGCCAAGCGCTTCAAGTACAATTACACTATTAGGAGATTGGAGAAATAATTCATCCCCAGCAAACATCGTTTTTACTACTGATGGAGGTGGTGTTGTATTAGCAGGTGCAGCGCAAAACATCAGTGGTACTGGCGGAGCTACTGCCTTTTATAATTTAAGTTTAACAGGTACTGGCGTAAAAACTTTAGCAGTTAACTCTACTACTGTTGGCGGGCAATCTACGTTTACAGGTATTTTATCATTAGGTAATCGCCCTTTAGATTTAAATAGTAATCGGTTGGATATTACAAATGCAGCAGTTGGAGCGGTTACCAGAGCTACAGGATATATTATTAGTGAAACTGCATTAGCTGTGAATCCGAGCATTATTCGCTGGTACCATCGTTTAGTTGGTGGCTCAAAGGTTTATCCGTTTGGTGTTGTCGCTGGTTATTACATTCCTTTTACATTTAATATTACTACTCCAATGGCTAATGCTGCCGCTTATGTTGATGTCTCAACTCGGCCAACAGCATCAAATAATTTACCTTGGTCCGGAACAAGTAATGTAGGTGCTGTTACACATATGTATTCGCCAAATGTTCCTTATTTAGATGGAACAATTCCAGCTGTGATTGATAGATGGTGGGATATTACAAACAGCCATGCAGTTACAGCGGATGCCACTTTTAGTTATTTAGGAACAGAAAACACATTAAATCCATTATATTCTCCAGGTTTAATTGGAGCACAATATTGGAATGGCACGGGTTGGCTACCTAACAATGCAGTAATTGGTAGTGGAGTTGTGGTAAGTGGAGTTGGGGTTGTTGGATCAGTAACAGCTCCAGGCTTGTCAACTTTTTGCCCATGGATTTTATCAGCAGTTTTGTCACCACTGCCAATAGAACTTATAAATTTTGATGCTACTTGTAACAATAATAAGGTGTTATTAAATTGGTGTACTGCAACTGAAAAAAACAATTCCTATTTCACTATTCAGCAATCAACAAATGGGATTGACTTTTATTCAATTGGTAATATAAACGGAAACGGTAATACGTTCACAAAAAACTGTTATTCGTATGAAACTTCAGCTTTATCAAATGGAATAAATTATTTTAAATTAACACAAACTGATTTTGCTGGCAATACAACTTCTTCAAAAATAATTTCAATTAACGGTTGTGGAACCACAACTGATAATATTATTATTGCAAATAACGGCACAAAAGATATTGGAATTCTTATTAACTCAAAAACAAATCAAAAATTAAATTTAATGATTTATAATAGTTTAGGACAATTGGTTTTTGAAAATGAATTAATTGTTACAGAAGGTTTTAATTCATTAACACTTAATTTATCAAATCTATCAAACGCTGTTTATTATGTTTCAATATTTAATGACATCGAACAAGTCTTGAATAAAAAAATAATATTGAATGAGAAATAAAAAATAATTTTAGTTCTCTAGTTTTACCATCCACTTATTTCCCAAGTATCCTGCGAGCGCATCACTTGTTCAATGATGTCTCTCACACAAGCCTCTCCGCCATTTCTATTCGAAATATATATGGATATTTCTTTAATTTCGTGTGCCGAGTTATTTGGGCAAGCTGCAATACCAACTCTTTTCATTACGTCATAATCTGGTAAATCATCTCCCATATAAACTATTTCATCTTCTTTTAAATCATGTTCTAAAATATAATCTTCATAACAGTTCATTTTAGTATGCTGTCCTAAAAAAACGTCTTTTATTCCTAAAAGATTCAATGTATTTTTAACAGCATTACTATTTCCTCCTGTAATTATGGCAATTCGATATCCTTTTTTTACGGCCAATTGCAAAGCGTAACGATCTTTCGAATTCATGTTTCTAACCAATTCTCCGTCGTGCATAATTTGCACACTATCGTTTGTTAAAACACCATCTACATCAAATAAAAATGTTTTTATTTTTGGTAATCTTTCTTTAAAGTTTAACATGTTGTTGGGTTTTAATTAAATCTGACAATGATTTATAAATTAGTGATAATTGTTTGTTTTGTTTTAGTAGTGCTAAATGTTTTTGCATAGTTATTAAATCATTTCGTTTTGCGGGGCCAGTTTGTGCTTTGGCTGGACCAATATTTTGAATTTTATTGAATGATTGATTTAATATCGGGATTAATAAACTTACATCATTTTTAGTAAGTGAATTTTCCATTAATTGATACGAAACTGCATATAATGCATTTGTAAAGTTGCATCCGAAAACAGCTGCTAAATGAATGTTTAATCGTTTTTGAGAGTTTACATTTTTTATTTTAGAAGAAAATAAACCAGAAAATGATTTAAGTTTAGTGAGCGCTCCTTTAGTATTTGCTTCAAGTAATAATGGTATTGAATTCCAATCGACGCTATCGTTTTTGCTAAATGTTTGTAAAGGATAAAATACACCAATTTGTTTCGAAACATTATTAAGCTCAGTTAAATCTATGCTTCCCGAAGTATGAATTACTAAACTTTGTAGTTTTAATCGCACTAAATTTTTAGCAACTTCTTTAATCGAATCGTCGTTTACACAAATGATATAAATATCAGCAGTTGGTATAATTTCATTGAAATTTGAAATTAAGCTACAATGGGTTTTTTTTGCAAGCGATAATGCTTCTTTTGTTTTACGATGATTGAAGAGTTGAATTAAATTTAAATCAGTGTGTAGTTCAATAAAGTCAGCTAAGTGCGATGCTAGATTGCCAGTTCCTATTATTACTATGTTTGTTTTTTTTAGCAATTGAGGGAGTTTTTAAAATAGATTTTTTTTAAATCTTCGATAATTTGTTTACTCTTCTTCTTTCTAAAATTGCTATAATCGTACCAATAATCATAACAAGTGAGCCTAACCATAATATATTTATATATGGAAATATGTATGCTTCTAACACAACAAACTCTTTAGTGTTACTTACTTCTTCGCTCATTTGAATTTCTATACTGCCTTCTTCCGGATTAATTTTCCAAAAAATAAATTTCAGTCCAAGTTCATTTAATTCAAATGCATCGGGCATAACAGCGTTGTTTTTTAAAATATATTTAGGGTATGCTTTATACACTTTGCCGTTAATATCAGTTACTTTTAAAACAGCCGTTACAATAAGTGTACTGTCTGTGTTTGCGTATTGCTGCTCTGTTAAATTTGTTGCAATACTTTCAATTAATATAATTGCGTTCTCTGCAAAAATGGTATCATTTACATGGCCAATAAAATTAGTTGGCTCTTTGTATGCATCTTTTTTTATTTCTCGGTTATCCGATAAATCTGCATAAGTAATATGAGTGTAAATATCTTTTTCTAAAAAATGTTTTGTGTCTGGATTTGATGCTTGACCCATGCGTGGGTTATCTTGCACCATCGGACTTAATTCAAATGCTTTTATGAATTTACCATTCTCATCTTTCGTAAAATAATCCATATTAAAGAAAACATCAATTCCTTTGCGCTCTTTTCCTTTATAGGTTACAAAATAATTCCCCATTTGAAGTGTATCACCTTTTGTAAGTAATAAACTTTTTTGTGCATTAAAATTTTCACCTAAACTCGCTACGTTTTTAGTTGAGGTGTTTTGTGAAATCGTTTGTTTTTTAGAAGTTGAAATTAATGCGCCTACCAAAATTAATGCAAAACCTATATGAGCAATAGAAGAACCTGCATGGCGAATCTTTCCTTTTATAATACTTACAAAGTACTGCAAGTTTGCAAACACAGCAAATAAACCAGCAATTAACATGAGTGTGTATGATAATAATACCCATTTTTGTGAATTACTTACCGAACCGTAATCATGAATAAAATATAACGGTATACTACTTACAATTCCAAAAATTAAAGAAAGAATAATAGGAATTAGTAGTTGCTTAAAAAAAGTTTTTTTGTCTGTTTTTTTATATTTAAAGAACTGTGTAAATCCAACTAACACTAAAACCAAAATAGCAAATGGCGTTTGCCACATATTATAATCTGATACTTTTAATGGTGCTTTTTCTAAATTAAATAATTTATTTAAAACAGGGATTGATGTAAAATAAGTTATTACCAAAGCTGACAATAGAAATAACAATGAACCCACAAACATCCAAAATTCTCTGCTATAAAGGCTTTCCTCTTCTTCTTCTTTTGGGAAATTTAAAACATATGAATGAATGGTTAAAATAATACTAGCAAATACCCATGATAGTAAAAAGAATGTTTTGTGTCCAAATTGAATAGAAATAAATAAAATAAGTAACGAACACATAATGTATGATACTCTAATTAATTTATCATGAATTAGTAAAATCACGCATAAAAAAATAAACGTTAAAACATATATGACTAATTGACCTTGCATACCTAAGTCAGTAAATGCGTGAACTGAACTTGTTCCTAAAACCCCACTGCGTGTTAAAAATGTAGAATACAAAACCATTAAAAAAGAAAAAATAGATAGAAGATGCGTCATAAATAATGAACCCCCTTTATTTTTATTAATGATCATAACGTGTCCAGCAGCTACAATAATCAACCACGGCACTAATGAAGAGTTTTCAACTGGATCCCAAGCCCAAAAACCACCAAAACTTAAGGCTTCATAAGCCCAAGCACCTCCCATTAAAATACCTGTTCCTAAAATCATGATAGAAAAGAAAGTCCACGTGAGTGCAGGTTTTTGCCAGGTTGTAAAATCTTTTTTCCATAAACCAGCTACCGCAAAAGCAAATGGTGGCAGAGTGGAAGAGAATCCTAAAAATAAAGTTGGTGGATGTATTGTCATCCAATAATTCATTAATAACGGATTTAATCCTCGGCCATCTAATTTTGCTAAATAATTTGGCATACTTATAAATGGCAAGTTGGCAAAGTCAGAATTTTCTCTTAATAAAATAAAAGGATTAGTTCCTAATTTGTAATCTCCTAAGTAAATTCCTAAAAGCATACTTGCTAAAAAAACTTGCACTAATGAATAGATGGCCATGGTTGGTGCTTCCCAATGACTATCAATTGTTTTACGTAAAATATTTCCAAGCACAACATTCCAAAATGTCCACAACAAAAAACTACCTTCCTGTCCTTCCCAAAAGCAAGACATGATGTATTCCATCGGCATGCTATTGTTACTATGTTGCCATACATAAGAAAATTCATAGTAGTGATTAAATAACATAAAAAACAACGTGCTTGCAATTCCTAAAACGGAAACAGTATGAAGTGAAAAACTAAGGCGTGCAAATTTTTTCCACTCTGAGTTTAATGAATTATCTTTTGCAAAAAAGAAATAAGCAATAGTGGATAGTATTGCTGTTATAAATGAAAGTATAACAAATGCATTACCAATTTGTCCAATCCATAAGTGTTCTCCAATGTATGTAGTTGTATTATTCAAAGTCTATGTTTTATTGAACTTGTGGCGTTCCAGCGTTATATTTACTAGGGCATTTCATTAAAATATCGTTGGCATGGAAATTAGCCCCTTCCATTTTTCCAATCACGACTACTTGTTCTGATTTTTGAAAATCTTGAGGAACACTTTTGTGAAGTATTACTGTTTTTTCTATACCATTATTGTCTTTCATTACAAATGAACATTCATCCGCATTTATTTTTGGATCGTATTGTACAGCTATTTCTTTATTTAATTTTCCAACAACGTGGTACTCTGTATCAGGATTTGAAATAGCTTCTGCAAAGTTAGCATACGACGCATTACTTCCGAGTGAGTAAACTATAACACCGATAGCAACTGCTATTACAATGATTCCAACAATATGTATTTTTTTCATGTTATTTTTTCTCTATTTTTTTTACAATTTTAAAAACACCAAATTAATTTAACCTCTATAAGTATAGTCAATGGTTCTTTTTGATGTTCTCTCTATTTTTTTTAATTTAATATCTAAATATACTAAGTATGAAATGATACAAATAAATATGATAGATAGTACTGCTATCACAACATATATTTTACCGTCACTTCTAAAAGTATCTGCCATCGCAGGTTCCGCATTCATTGTTTGAGCAGTGCTACTAAAAAAAGTTAGCATTGAACAAAAAAATAAAATCAATTTAGTCTTCATGTTGTTTTTGTTTTAAAAGGGTCATTCGGTATTTAATATCTAATATCCAAAGGCTCATCAATATCCATCCAATAACTGCAGGGTAAAATACAGTTCTTAAATTACTGTCCATATCATATTGCGCAAACTTGGCATTACCACCATTACCTGGATGTAGCGAATCAGTAAGGCGAGGTAAAATCATGATAAATACATTCATCATCACAAAAGCAAAAATATTATAAACGGCTGCAATACGCGCACGTTTTAATTCATCAATAATTGAACTTCTTAATATGAAATAAGCTAAATAAATTAATACAGCTATGGCAACGCCATTCAGTTTTGGGTCTTCGAAAGTCCACCAGGTTCCCCAAGTGAACTTTGCCCACATACAACCTGTAAGTAAACCTGGTATACTAAAAAACAAACCAACCTGTGCTGCTTGATCACTTAGGATGTCTGATTTTAAATCGTTTTTTGAAAGTTGTTTAATGGCAAACCAAACTGAAACGCCCATTTGAAATAACATGGCAAACCAAATAGGAACATGGTAATAAACGTTTCTTATGGTTTCATTTAAAATATCTAATCGAGGAACGCTATTTTGAAGACCCCATACAATTGTATATAGTATAAGCAATGCTCCAAGTATTTTCCACCATTTTATCATAGTTAATCTTTCCAAAGGTAATTAAATAATAGTGTTGCTAAGGCTATTACAACAAAGTTTAACATCACTAAAATTAACAAGTATTTAAAACTAACACTCCAAGCTAACCCATCAATTGCAAATTTACTTAACTTGACAGAAACTAAAATAAGTGGCATTAAAACAGGAAAACTTAATATTGCCATTAAGCTAATATTATTTGATGCTTTGGAAGCTATAGCACTCATTAAACTTAATACTCCCGAAAATGCAGTTGAGCTAAATAATAAACATAATAAATACATTCCCATGTTTTGAACCATACTGCCAACAAACCACGAATAAAAAAAGAAAGTTAGCAAACTAAGAGTTGCCATCAAAAGCATATTATAAATTATTTTACTAATAATAAAATGCCTCGGGTTGTAATAGATATAGTTAAACAAACCCTTACCTTTTGTTTCTTGCAAAAAACTTTTACTCGAAACATTTATTGTTATAAATAAAAAGATAACCCAAAATAAAGCATTCCATACTGTTGGATTAATAATTTTTTTGAAACATAAAGCAGAAACAAAAACGGTCGAAATTATATAAACGAATATTCCAGCAAGGGTTGATTTTTGCCTAAATTCGATTAAAAATTCTTTTTTAATTAAGTGAGTTAATGGAACGCTTATCATTGCGGGACAAATTTACACTCTATTATTCAAAAACACAATATAATAACAATTTGAGTTGCTATTATATTGTGTATTGATAGTTATCGGATTATTTGAAAAAAGCCTTTGTAAAGTGTTGGACTAGATCCGGGAACAGATAAGATATAGAAATAAGTGCCATCTACAACTCCGCCTCCGTTCCAATCGTTTTTATAAGATTCTTTTTCGAAAATTTTGGTTCCCCAACGATTTAATATTGTTAGGTTGTTTGATGGGAAAAATTCTAAATTTTTAAATTTCAACGTTTCGTTTACATTATCTCCGTTTGGTGTAAATACATTTGGAGCCAAAATTAAAGCGTCTACCACATAATTCATTGTAATGGTATCAGTACAACCGTTCGAACCTGTAACAAATAATGTAATTGGAAATGTTCCGGCAATAGCATAAGCATAATTTACAGTATTTCCAGTTGCTGAGCCACCATCGCCAAAAGTCCAATAGCCAGCGCCAATTGTGCCTGATGAAATTGTTGAAGTATTTACAAAAGTAATAACTTGACCAGGAATAACAGGTGATGGAGGCGTTGCAGAGAAACTAGCAACTGGCAATACATCATTTACAACCGTTATTGTGTTTGTTTTAATACAACCCTTTGCATCGGTAAAAGTAATAATTACATTTCCTGCATTGCAAATAGAAATTGAACTTGTTGTTATTGTGGAGCCACCCCATGAATAAGTAAATGGTGCAAAAGATGAAGTTCCAGCTGCCGTAATTATTGAGCATTCATTCGGACAAATTGTTAAATCGGGCGATGACAATGTTACATTTGGGCTTGATTTTACTACACTAACAGTAGTTGATCCTTTACATAAATTTTGATCGGTAACTAAAACGGTATATGTTCCAGCAACATTTGTAGTTGCGGTTGACGATGTGCCTAAAGTACCAGGAACCCAAGAATAAGTATAAACTGGCGTTCCGCCAGAAACCACTGGCGGTAAAGTTGCATTAAAACCATTACAAAATACAATTGGAGTGCCAGACATTGTTACTGTTGGATTTGATGACGCTACAACATTACACGTATTTGAAATTAAACTTACACAACCTGTAACGGTATTTGTAACTTGCAATGTAACAACGGTTGAAGTAGTTATAGTAATATTTGGTGCGTTTGATCCTGTGCTCCATGTATAAGTATATGCTCCGATTGGAGAAAATGTTGATGCTGCTACCGTAGCACTAGAACCTGAACACATTCCGGCTATTGATGGAATTGTTACAGTTGGTGTAGGACTTATAGTAACACTAATTGTATTTGTTACAATACAAAAACTGGCGTTTACCGTGCAAGTATATACTCCACCAACGCTTACAGTTGTTGATTGTGTTGTTGCTCCGTTAGACCAAATATAACTAGTTGCTCCTGAAATAGAAGCTGTTAATGTGGACGAGCCTGTTCCGCATAATGAAAGTGGATTTGCCGTAACTCCAAGGGTTGGCGTATTAGACGAAACAGTAAATGTTGATTTTCCGGTACAACCATGTGCATCCGTTACTGCAATAGTATACGACGTGCCCATTAGTGATCCACCTAAGGCAACTGTTGGCGTAGTAATACCGCCAGCAGTCCATGTATAAGATGTATACGCTGCCATTCCTGGTAATGGAGGACTAACCGATAATGTGGTGCTTGTTGCAGGAACACAATAATTTAAAGGACCAAAAACAATTGGTGAGGGATTAGGAAATACAACAATTGAGTCCTTTGTTGATTTAAAACAGCCTGTTTTTTGGACTGTTACGTAATATGCACCTGATGCATTTGCTATAATTGAACACCCACTAGATCCATTGCTCCAATAAACGTTATCATATGCAGCACAATTTACTAATGTGATGGTTGCTCCAGGTGTGGCACATACAGTTGATCCTAATGGAGAAGTTGATAATGTTGGTTGTGGAATTACTAAATTTTGAATTTTTACAAAGTAAGTAGCAGATGTTGAAAGTGGGGGTAAACCATTATCTGTACCTGTAATAATGATTGTATGAACCCCCGTTACTGATGGAGACCCAACAACCATCCATGCATATGTTGTTAAACCAGCAGCTGAGCTAGTTACACCTAAAGGAATAAAACTTCCTCCAAGGGTAGGAGCACTTGGACTAATCGTCATTGTTTGTCCTAATTCTGGGGCTAAAAATGTTGTAGTATATACAACTGTATCGCCATAAGAACAAATTCTTAAAGTATCTCCACATGTTGATCCTCCACCAGATGCATCTTGAATAATAGGAGGTAGATTACCACCTGTTCCGCAAGTATTAAAAAAATATGATTTATTATCTAAAAAAGAAATGCCATCGTTTAATCCATATGGTCCATCATATGAAGAACCAACTTTGTCAAATCGACCAATTTGAACATAATTAATATTATCTCCTTTATTAACACCAACTGTTGCTGGCACACCACCAAATCCGCCAACACCGCTTGATGCTGCTCCTGTGGTCCATTGCATATCTCCAAAACAAAAAGCTACATTGTTACCATTAACTAATATTGGATCTGAACCATCTGTAATAATAAGTTGAAAGTCATTTGTTTTATCAGCCATATTGCTATAATAACCTACACTACTCCATTTCACGATTAATGCGGTTGCTGTTTTTTTATAATAAACAAGCCCACTTAATGCATTTCTAGTATCTACATCACCCCAAAAAGGTGCAATCATTATTGTATCAGGACTTAAAGCATTACCTGCAGGAAAACTTCCTGCACTAAAGGATGCTAAATTATTTACGAAAGTTATGTTTCCATTATTATTGATGTAGCAATTAGTATATGTTGTGCCGTAAAAACAAAAATTAAATCCTAATGGGATACTTGCAGAACTGCCATCATCATTTCTGTATGGAGAAGCATAACCAACCATAGGTACAAGTGAAAAAGTTGGATCCACAGGCATCATGCATTGACAAGGACTTGTTGTTGTGGTTTTGTAGCTTAATGTGGTTGTTTCATCGATAATTGGTTCAGGGTTTTTAATTTTAGATTGAGCACTTGCTTCTAAAAATTTATATTTGGCTTTGGGATTTAGGTGCCCAGATTTTTTAATATTGTCATATGCTTCATGAGTGGTATAAATTGTTTGAGAATTCATACAAAAAGCAACTAATAGCAATGCAAATAATGGAGTAATTTTTTTCATGGATTTTTTTTAAACTTATTCTTATCAAACATAGTGATTTTTTGTCATAAATAAAATACCTTTGAGCCTTAAAATTATCTATCATGTCTAAAATCCTAATTATTGTCTTAATAGCTTCAGTTTCTTTTATCATTTTCTCTTTTTATTCCAAAAAAGGGAAGCCATCATCTTCAATTCATCAGTTTAAAGTAAAAACGATAGATGGTGAATTGTTTGATTTTTCTTCATTAAAGGGAAAGAAAATTTTAATTGTGAATACGGCAAGTAAATGTGGGTTCACCCCCCAATTTAAAGAATTAGAGCAATTATTTGAGTTATATAAGGATAAAAATTTTACTATTGTTGGTTTTCCTTGTAATCAATTTAATGAACAAGATCCTGGCACGGGTGTCGAAATTAAAGAATTTTGCACTAGAAACTATGGGGTTTCATTTTTTATGATGGAGAAAGTGAATGTTAAAGGTGATAGTATTTCTGAAATTTACAACTGGCTAACTTCAAAAGAAAAAAACGGAGTAATGAATAGTTCAGTAAAATGGAATTTTCAAAAATACATGATTGATGAAAATGGATTTTTAGTGGATTACCTTTTTTCTTTCAAAAAGCCGAATTGTAAAAAAATTGTTTCGTGGATTGAAAAAAATAATTAAAACGGTACAAAAGTTAAGCCAACTATAAAATTAAATCTTTGACTTGGGTATTTTTCCCAACGGTAATAGCGCATATTTGCAATATTATTAAAGTTCACGAAA
The DNA here is from genome assembly GCA_903928655.1 of uncultured Bacteroidota bacterium. GTDB lineage: Bacteria > Bacteroidota > Bacteroidia > B-17B0 > Aurantibacillaceae > UBA4416. The sequence continues at coordinate 5,743 of CAIYSA010000165.1, read as the reverse complement.
AAAGATAACATTTTACTGTATCTATATTCTGCACCTAAATTAATATCACCAATGCTTTTTAAAAGTATTGGTTTCATTACATAAATTGAATCCTCTTTAATTTGCGTAAGTCCAAACTGATCACCAATTACATATATATCAGCTTTTAGGATAATTTTACTTTTTAAGTTATAGATGCCCGAAAATGTTAAATCAAAACTTGGCTTATGGTAGGCCTGGGTTAAATTTTTAGGTTTGTATAAATTATAATTTCCCTTTGCAAGTAAATGAATTTTTTCTTTGTACTGATATTTTAATTGCCCAGAAACATTAAAGTAATTTGTGTTATCATAAATTACATTAAACTTATTATTAATTGTTGTCGCATCTTTATAATCAATTACAAAAAAGTGCATGCTATCAATTATGCTATAGCTTGCCTTTGCATCGTAGCTTAAATTAGAACTTAGATTACCTTTTAATCCGCCAAATATATTAAATTTCGTGTTTGTGTTTCTGTAATTTATTGTAGGTTTTATAAATGGATTTTCTGATGATAAGCTTCTTAACGAATTTTTCTTTAGGCCACCGTTAATTCCTGCGTATGGAATAATGATACTTTGATACACATCATATTGAAAATTAAGTTGAGGGTACGCATAAAATTTACCAGAACCAACATTACTCATCACATCCAGTACAATTGCTAAACCAATATCTGCTTTCCATTTATTTTTATGTACGTCAAAGTATGGGTTTAGTTTTACTATAACGTCATTTAAAGTATCGTTTGGTAGTTTATGATTATAATAGTCTGCATCAAATTTCACAAATAGCCTTTCTTTTTGAAGGTAGGTGTTGAAGATTGTGTTTAATTTGAGATTATTTTCTGAAACATTATAAATATCAGTAAGGTTATAATAGCCTAGTTTTATGTCGTGATTAATTTTTGAACTATCAGTATAATGGCTTTGAAGTTTGATAGTTGGTTCAAATAATTGGTAACGTTGTTTTGTGTAATCTTTAGTTAATTTATTTTCAGATGTGTCATAGCCATAAAAATGACTCGCGTTTCTTTTGTAATTAAATTCACCAATTAATGTATGTTTTTTGTAAAATTTCTTAACAAATATGTCCCCTTCATTATCACTAAAGCCGCTATATCCGACATCTTTCAATTGTGAGGCCGATGATAAATGTTTTAAATGTAATCCATAAACCATATCGCGTGTGCGCAAACTATTTATCCAAAATTCGCCATAAGGTGTTGTGTAATTCCCCATCCCAATTTTTAAAAGTGAACGGTATAATTTTGTTAATGGTTCATTTTGCATTTTAGCCGCATCAATAGGTATAACTTCATATTTACTAATTAAAGGTGTAGAATTTATTCCGTAATTGATATTTGTAATTTTGTTTGTTGTGTCTTTAACGTCGGGCAATTCATTTAATTTTATGGCATCTTTTATTGTTGGTTCAAATGTACTTGTAATTGTATAGTTTTGGCCTCCACCAATTTGTTGAGCTAAGCCTGTTAAAATATATCCTAAAATTAATAATGCAACAAAAAGCCATTGTAATTTTTTTGTGCGTTTTTTTTGCAACTCTTGTTCCTTTTCAAACACATAAGTATTGCCATATTTTGGAGATGACAAAGTTGTTTTACTATTATAATTTTTTTCGTCGTTCATATTTTAATTATCTTTTTTTTCTTCAACTTTTGGCAATTCTTTTTGAGCATCAAATAATTGGTCAAATAAATCTTTATCTTGATTTTCTGTTTTAAATTCAATTTTCATTTCTTTAGGCTGTGCTTCTGAATTAATTCTCGCATTTTTTTTAGCTTTTATTTGGGCTAGTTTTGCGTTTGCTTCATCCACATATTCCTGTTTTTGTTTGCCGTCAATTATTGTTTGCAACATTAACTCAGCACCTGCGTCATCTCCTTGAGTTATGTAAGCATCAGATAACAATAAAAGGCCTTTTGTATTCCAATCATCATTGGTATAATTATACCCAATTAAACTATTAATAGTTTTTTCAACTTGTGAATAATCCTGTTTTGCATACTGAATTTTGGCAATGTGATATAATGCTTCTGCTCCAGTTACGTTTTTCGAATTTTTATATATTGCTTTAAATTCCAGCATGGCATCATCAAAACGTCGAAGTTCAAATAAAGATTTTGCTTTATTATATTTCGCTTCATTTACTTGTTGAGGTGTAATTTTATCGGTATTTAAAACCTTTATTGCATTTTCTAAAGCCACATCGTAATTTTTTAATTCAAATGCACACCTCATCGCTCCAATTCTTCCTGCTAATTTATTTGACGGAGTTTCTGCTAAATCTTCTAATTTGATAAATAACGGCAAGGCTTCATCATATTTTTTATCTTTAAATTTAATATAAGAAGATTTTGACAAAGCTGTTTCTGAGTATATTCCTCTTGCCTTGCTATTTATATATTCGTAAGATGGGAGTGCTTTGTCAAACATTAATTTGCTATAAGCGCATTCGGCAAAGCAATAATGAGATTCTGATATATATTTTCCGTCAGGATATTTCGAAATATAAATTTCAAATTTTTGCAATGCAACATCATAATTTTTATCATTATAATATGCTTCTCTAGCAACTTCATAAAGTGAAGTTTCTAATTCACTTGTATTTAAAGGGTTTCCAATAGTTTTAAAATATTCTTCTAGTCCAGTAATATCTTTTTTTGCTTCAAATATTTTCTTAATATTTTCAAGTGCACCTTTAGCTTCTGAACTTTTTGGGTCTTTTTTTACAATTTTATCAAAGTAAGTAAAAGCCTTTTCATCATTTTCAGTACTATTTTTATTATAATAAATTAAGCCAATCGCAGCTAATGCATCATTTGTATAAGATGAATTAGGGAAATCGTCAATTACTTTTTGATAATAAATAATGGCGTTATCTCCATCTTTTAAATCTTTATTATATGTTTCCGCAATTGCAAAAATAGATGATGCTATGTAGTTTGATTTTGGGTATTTTGTAACTAAATTTTTTAAGTCATTAATTTTTTCATTATTATTTTTTAATAATCCGCTGCATAATGCTTTTTGATACATACAATAATCTATATCAATTACATTAAGTGCAATTGCAGTTTCGTAATAATCAGAAGCTTGAGGGTAAACATTTGTCATAAAATAGCTATCTGCCGTTCTTACATTTGCATCTGCAATCTTTCTTAAATCATTTTTATTTTTCGTTAGCAAAAACTTACGAAAAGAAATATTCGCGTTTTCATAATCCTTTTTATTTTTTTGTTGAAAATAGGCATAACCAATATTATAGTTTGATAAATCATATTCTTTTAAACTAATTGCCCCTTCGTTTAATTGAAAAGCTTTCCAGGTTTCTAATGCCGTGGAATAATCTTTTTTGATGTAAGAAATTTCGCCAAGCCAATAGAGAGATAAGGCATTATATGTTTTATCAAAATTTATTGCCAATGATTTTTTAAAATATCTTCCAGCGCTATCAAGGTCCAAGTTATTAAAAAACTCTACTGCTTTAAAGTATATTAATTTTTGATAAGTGATTTTTAAAATAGGGTCAAGGGGTTGTATTTTTTCTATAGATGCAATTGCCTGACCATAGTTTTTTGTTGTGGAATATACATTTACAAGGTAATTGTATGCTTCTGCTTTTTTTATAGAGTTTGGATAATTTGTAATGTATTTTTGGAATGCTACCACTGCATCGTTATATGGTGCAAAGGATAATTCGTAGCATAATTTCGCATAACTATATAAAGCATCCTCTTTTATTGCTTCATCGAAATCCATCATGCTTGCTGCGTAAAATGAATTGCGCGCTTTATTTTTATTGCCAGTTTGTATATGGCAATCTGCTAAATGGTACCATGCGCTTTGCGCTAAACTATCTTTATTTTCAACCGCTTTGTCAAAATACGAAATGGCATTTTTATAATCTTTTATTTGATAGTAACAATAACCTAATTCGTAATTTCCTTGTGGATTAAAGCCGCCAACTAAAGCTGCTTTTTTAAAGTAATTTAATGCGTTACCAAAATCTTTTAAATTAAAATATGATTCGCCAATCATTCTATTTATTTCGCTTTCTTTTTGTACATGAGAGGTGTCTTCTAATAAAGCTGGTGCATTTTTTACAACATCTGTAAATTTATCTTGTATAAAATAAATTTGAGTAATATAATATGGAACTACTGATCCAAATGTTTCATTTGGAAGCAATCGGTTAAACCCTGCCAAAGCAGTTTCATAGTTTTTTTCTTGATATGCAATATGTGAATAATAATAGTTGGCGGGATGTGCATATTTATTATCTACATCTTTAATTTCAAATAAATCTAATTTCGCTTTTTCATTATTTTTTGTTGTAAAATAACTATATCCCCTTTTAAAATAAAGCTCAGCTAAGTCTTCCTTATTTAAATCATAAATATCCACTTTTTCTAAAAACTTAATAGTTTCGTCGTATTTCTTTTTTCTGAAGTTTGATTTTCCTAAATAAAAGTAAGCCCATTTTAGTTTATTGCTTTCTGGATGTTGTTCAATAAATTGTTTCATTTGCCATTCGCCATCTTTGTGGAATAACTCTATTCCGCAAGCAGAAGCGTAATATTGAGCATCTGTTTTATACAATCTATTTTCCGAATTTGTTTGTATAAAATCCGTAAACGCTTTTTGAGCTGCCGTGTATTGTTTTTTGTCAAACAGTTCTAAGCCTATTTTATATAACATATCTTTATCTAAATATAATTGTGTTTTTTGTCCAAACACAATGCTTGTAAAGCAAAACAGAAGTGTAAAAGTGATTAGTTTGATAATATTCATACCGTTATAACGCGTTTTATATATTTAGTTTGTAATTATTAAAAAAAATAATTACATGGAATTTTGGTTTTTTATTGATGCCTAAATTTAAGTTTATCATAAACGTACTTAACAAGTTGATTTTGTAGTTATTAACCCAAGCATGTTAAAACTTGCCCACTAATATTCTCATATCAAAATAATTACTACCTAATTTAGTTTTATGATTAATGATCCTGTTATAGAATTTAAAAACGCAACTATTTACCAAGGCGATGTGCCTGTAATTTCTGATTTGAATTTAGCTCTTAGCAAAGGAGAATTTGTTTATTTACTTGGTAAAACTGGCAGTGGAAAAAGTAGTTTATTGAAAACAATATACGGTGATTTAAACTTAACACAAGGCACAGGAGAAGTTTCAGGGTTTAAATTAAATCAATTAAAGAGAAAAGAAATCCCGTTTTTAAGAAGAAAATTAGGAATTGTTTTTCAGGACTTTCAGCTTTTGAGTGACAGAAATGTATTCGAAAATTTACGTTTTGTAATGAAAGCAACTGGTTGGGAAGACGAAGTTAAAATAAAAATGCGAGTAAAGGATGTGCTTTCAAAAGTTGGTTTAGAAAGTAAGGAATTAGCTATGTCATATCAGTTATCTGGCGGTGAACAGCAACGTATAAGTATTGCAAGAGCTTTAATTAACGATCCTGAGATAATTTTAGCTGATGAACCTACAGGTAATTTAGATCCTGAAACATCAGAAGAAATCATGAAATTACTTTTAGATATAAGTAAACAAGGTCGTTGTATTTTATTTGCTACTCATGATTTGTTATTATATAGCAAGTTTCCTGCCCGCACTTTAATGTGCGAAAACAATAGAATTGCCGATAGCGTGAAATTATAATTATACTGTTGTAAATATTTTTTAT